>SVDE01000048.1 GCA_015057955.1 Lachnospiraceae bacterium
GGTGGCATTTGGCGAGACCGGGACAAAGAGCCGTATCAAGGCTATCCTTAACTATAAAAAGCCTGCTTTCTGGATCATCATTGCAGCAATAGTCATCTGCATTGCTGCAGCAGTGTGCCTGTTAACGATAAGACCGGGTGCAAAAGATGCATCTGACAAACTTATGAAAATGTATCTGATGGAAACAGATACTTCGTCATCAATACAACCGCGTATTTCTATAAACGCGGAAGAACAGAGCTTTGTATTTAACTGGAACAGACAATCCGGTATCAGTTACGCCGAAGAAGGCCATTATGACATTGAACGGGACCGGATCATTCTTCATATTGAAAAACAAATGGCAACTAACATCCTGACAAAAGAACGGATTAATATCCCATCTTCAGAGATGAGCATACTCAACTGCAGCATACCTGAGGGTTACATTGAAGACAGGACTGGCCTTTCTTATGCCTTCAGTATATCTGACGAACATCTCCGGTTCATCAAAGGGAAATCTGCTCCGATCCCGGAGTGGGTTGATCCTGAAGGGGCTTCATATGAAAGCATACCTGACAAGTCCTTATTTAAAGGAGTAGATGTCGTCGGGACATATCTCATAAAAGACGGCATCTCCATTCTGGATGAAAATTCATCTGAAGCGAAGAGCACGGACCTGTATGTCATCTTTGGCAACAAATACTTTGATGGTGCTTATGCAGTTGGCTGGACTTTAGCCAGAGTCCCATTTGTCTCCGATACAACGACCAGGATCACCTCATTCCTCTATAAGATTGAAGGCAGCGAATTGATCTTCGCCCCGGATGAGACCAGAGGCAATACTAACAGCCCGTTTTCAAGCCCGGCAGAGTATTCGTTCAATTCAGACGGGTCCATGCTCCTCAGGCAATGGGGAGAAGATACACTGCTCGAGCCGTCTGCGCTTCCATGGTGGGCTACAGGCGAAGAGTATAAATACTATTATACGGAGATTACTAATCCTTATTCTGCTGATTCCAAATCGGATTTCTCAGACAAAACGATCAGCGAGATCCCATCCGGGAACAGTATCTGGAAAGCAAGATCTTACAGCTCCGCACTAGGCATAGATATCAGACCGGCTTTTGTATTTTCAGATGTTGATACAGCACAGGGATCTGGCAATTTTACAATGAGCTATGATCCGCTTAGTTCATACCTTAGTGTCGGGGAAGCGATCATTTCAAATGACAAGATCATCTGCAGTACAGATGATCACAAATATACATATGTATTGATTATTAACCGGGATGGACCGAGCATAAGCCTGATCTTTGATGAAGCCGGTTCTGCCGTACCGGATGATTTTACTCAAACCATTCCTGACGGAACAGAGTTTGGCTTTGCAGATGAAGCGGGATCTGAATCCGCATGGATGTTTGAAGCTGATAATAACGAACTGCTTTCTGTATTGGATAAACAGCGCTTCGAATATGCGGGAACACTTGATGAAAGAGTTGAAAGTGCGGTGCCTGTAGCAGTCATTGGAAAACGGGATGTGAAGCTTGGCGTATCACCCGAGGATACTGCCAAATTTTTATACCTTGCATATGAAAACGGAGACACCGGTCAGACTCCCGGTTGGAAATTAATAATTCTGCAGGTCGGGGATCCGATGATGATCGGTTATGCCAATCTGGATATAACGAACCTGAAATTAAAGGAAAACAATGCCGGTTACACAATCGACTTTGTCTTTGGAGTTGATACCGGAAACTCAAAACTGGCAAATGGAGAAGCCCAAAGCGCATTTGAAAAGATCATTGAAAAACAGGATACACTCCTGCATCCGGTTGCACTTCTTGCTGCACGCCGGGGAAATGGCACTGATTACTCTATACTCTGCGCAACAGGTACGGCAGATGAAAACAGCGCAATATGCATTATAGAGATCCATGAAGAGCCTGATGGATCATGTTCTGTTGAAAGTCTCAATCGCCTGGATATGAATGCTTATGTTATTTCAGGTTATTCACAGGCCGAAGAGTTCTCCGCAGGCTCTGCAGAAACGCTCCCGGGATCAACGGATGAAGCACTTGATTTCAACTGGGATACAACCGACTCTGAGGAAATGATGCGGAACATGAACAACAGCCATGCGTTCGATGTTTGGAGATATATGTTAACATTTTTGCCGGAGTATTCTTCAGATGATGCAGACGAATTGCTCAGTGTCGTTATAAATAACGGAAGGTATTGTTTACTTGAAGCCATTCAGAAAGATACACCAGGCGGGATTTACTTCAAAGAAGAAGATGTGAAAACACTTATGACAGATATCTTTCACATCAGCCCTGAAGCCTATGACCATGCTCTGGAACAATTCTTTGAAGTTCGAAGCAAGTGGGATAATATCAATTATAACAATGCTTATGAAGAGTATTTAAGTACCGGCCTTATTCATGGTGTTGCTGCCGGAATGCCGACTGTTGGTACAAGAGAATTGATCGACAGCGCAGAATATAAAGATGGATTATGGTATATCAGCTTCCATGATTATTCCGAATATGAGCATCAGGACATGTTCTCGCGTAACGGAACAGCGGTCATGGAAAGAATGCATTATAACGGCGAGTGGATATGGACATTTTATTCTCTTACCCGGAATGGCGATTGATGCTATAGTATTTTTATGATCAGCGGTCCTTACTAATGAAGAAAAAGATAATCTATATTGTCATAATATTAATCGTAGCCCTGTTATTTTCAGCATGCATGAATAACAATGATCCTCAGCTGCCAATTTCTTCAGAAACTGCTGCTGAAACAGATACAGAAACCTCTTCTGAATCAGCAGAAAAATCTGGTGAAGACGACGAAAAGGGATTTGTTTTCATGTATGAAGGTCATGAAATCTATATGGGAATGCCAGAAGAGGAAATTCAACAATTAGATGGATATGATCTTGTATCCGGCAATGGAATTCCTGAAGTGATTGATAATAGATATAAGTTTAAAGGCTTCTTCGTTGATTGCTCTAAATGGTTTTTAAGTAATAATGCTATGGTTGTCTCTATGATATATTTTATAGATAATTCTGTTGAGACAGCTGAGGGTATCCGACTTGGTGATTCCTTGGAAAAAGTGAGGGATACATACAAAAACGATGAAGTATATTATTCTTCAGAGCATGAAATACATTATTTACGTGATAACAGCATACTGACCTTTAGCTTCACAGATAATAAGGTCACCGAAATACTATATGAGTTATATGAAGAATAGCAAATTTCTTTCATATACAATGTTTAATTGAGCTTTGCATATTCAAACAATTTAGTTCTAGATGTATTTATGCATCAGGATTATTTGCAAAAACCCTCCTTTCAAGTTTTTTAGCATGTCCATGGCTTGCAAGAACGCTCAAGCGCTGCCAATGGCGGATGAAGTGAGGCGTTCTTGTGACGGTGGCCGAAGAGCAGGCCGGAAGGCCGGCGATTCGCTGCCGCCGTAAGGGCCTCGCACGAAAATGACCATCGAAAGGTGGTCATTTTTTTGTGCGCCGGAAACTGCAAATCGTAACGGAATGGAGCTTATCGCTTTCAGGCGGCTTCTGTCTTATCTTTTTAAACTATCCGGATCCAGCAGGAAATCCATGATTCCGATAACCAGGATTCCATCCTCTGTTCGCCAGGGTTTAATGTGATCTTTTACAACAATTATTTTTTTGAAATTATCACCTATATGATTGAGAGGTCTGCTTTCTTGAGCCGTCTTCTCCGGAGTACCCAAATTCAGCGCTGACTGAATGTAGTATCTGTTGCTTCCTTCATTGCATACAAAGTCCACTTCTGTCTGTGCACGGCTGTTTCCTTCTCGAATCTCAACGACACCGACATCAACATTATACCCACGAACAATAAGTTCGTTATAAATAGCGTTTTCCATCAAGTGATTCTCTTCCTGCTGTCTGAAATTCAACCTTGCATTTCTAAGTCCAATATCAGCAAAGTAGTACTTGAATGGGGTGTTAATGTATTTCCGTCCTTTAACATCATAGCGTATTGCCTTCCTTACAATAAACGCATCCTCCAGAAAGGACAGATAAGCATTAATTGTATTAATTGAAAGTTCCTTTTCGCCTTTACTTTTGAAGGTATCATATATTTTCTGCGGATTCGTCAGAGATCCAACAGAAGATGCAAGAATATCTACAATGGAATCCAGGACATCTAGCCGCTTAATATGATTTCGTTCAACGATATCTTTGAAATAAGTATGTGTAAACAAATCCTTCAGGTAAGCAGATTTTTCCTTGTCGGATTTCTGTTTCGTTACCAATGGCATCCCTCCAAAGGTAAGATATTCACTCCAGCAATCATATTTATCTCCGTCATATGCAGAAAAAAATTCTGAGAATGAGAATGGCGTCATATGAATCTGATCGCCTCTTCCCCTGAACTCTGTAATGATGTCTGTCGATAAAAACCGGGAGTTGCTACCTGTTACATAAATATCAAGATTCTTCTCATACAGCAAACTGTTGAGGACCGACTCAAAATCGTCCACTAATTGAATTTCATCCAATAATACATAGTGCGTTTTGTCATCCTTTACCTGAGAGCGGATGAAATTGTCAAAAGAAACGGGATCGTGATGGTATTTTTTGTTGACAGCCCGATCGAGTTCTATTTTGATGATATGATCCGTATCCACTCCATCAGAAAGCAACGAATTCTTAAAAATCGGATCCAGCAGATATGACTTCCCGCATCTGCGAATGCCTGTAATAATTTTGATCAGACCATTACCTTTTTTGTCTGTCAACTGTTTTAGATATACGTCCCTTTTTATTTCTTTCATAGCACACTCCGTTGAAGATTTTTGCCGATATCGGCATATTTATTCATCGTCATTTTAACAAAATGAGAATAAACTTTCAAGAATCGTGTTGAAGATTTTTGACGAGTGCGGCAATTTTATTCATTCATTTAGTCTGTTATCGATTATGCGCTGAAAATCCTCGCATTGGAAACCAATACAGAATCTACGATCCTTTCAAAGATGTCTTTCTTGCGAATGCTATAATCTTAAAGTGCTATTTTAAAATAATTGCATTGAACGGAAAATCTTAAAGTAGACAGACTGCGTGTTAGATAATCCTCCTAGGTGTTTTGAAAAACAGCCGGTTTGAAATAATAAAGTTCATCTCCTGAACACCCAAAGTGATTACACTTACCCCTGGTGATTACATTTTTCAGACGGCGATGTGCAGAAAACGCCCTCCTTTCAACATTTTTTAGCATGTCCATGGCTTCGAGTCCCTGGATGAGCAAAGCGAACTTTCCCAAATCTCGGGTATAAAGGCCAATGACATGCCATAAGTCCGAGATTTGGGAATGTTCAATACTTTTCTGCAAACAAAACGATCGCTTTTACGGCCGCTTCTTCTGCTTCGGGATCCTTATCATAAAGGACGGAATGGGTTCCGTTCTCAATATCAACCACATTTTCCGGGTTTCCCCCTGCATCCAGGTACAGTTTTACGGACGGCCCGGAAATGATCCTGTCTTTCAGCGGGTTGATCAGGAGATGTTCATGAGGATGTTCGATCATCTCTGCCAATCCTTTTTTCATGATCTTATAATATTCAAGAAGCTGTTTTGTAAAGTACCATTTCCAATACTCTTCCCCGAGATATGCTTCATCACATGGCGCGTTTTCATAATGCTGGTGGTACTTTGTGCTTAGATGCCACTTACACCGTACCTTTGGAGTAAATACTGAAAGCAGGCTGAGGATGAGCCTCGCAGGCTGCTTCATGTCCAGGTTTTCAAAACTTGGTGAAACCAAAACCAGTTTCCCTATTTCAGGATCGCGGCTTCCAAGCAGGGCGATGATGGAACTGCCCATGGAATGCCCGAGAAGATGTACTTTCCTGTATTGCTGCTTCAGATCTGTTATTGCATTTTTGACCAGTCCCATCCAGTCGCCGGCATGTGACCGAATGAAATCCTTCCCGCATGTGCCGTGTCCGGGGAGCCTGGGAACAAATATGTCGAACCCGGCATCATAAAGATCTGCCGCCGGACGGACCATCTCTCCTGGATACCCTCTGTATCCATGGACAAACAGCCAGCACTCTGCGGCTTTTTCGTCATGCAGCATGGAAAAAGACCTTGCTCCGCTCCTGCATTCAAGCTGATCCGTGTATAAATCCTTGTACCATTCCTCCGGCACCGTGTATGTAATATGCTCCAACATCATCCGTTATATCTCCGCTGCGTTAGTATTCTTGATTCTATCACTATCAATCCTTTATAAGCAATGTGATCCGGCTATTATTCTGCTATTAAGAGCGCTCTGTTTATGATAAAATCAATTACACAATACCAAGTGAAAGGCAGGCACTGATCATGAAAAAAAGCAGTACTGATCATATCTGTCATTTTTGCTCTAATACTGACAGTCTCCGCATGCGGATCTGCCCGTGGAAACAGATACCTATGCTGCATTTCATGCCGCACTCGATAAAGCTGCTGCAAACCCTGAGATCAAAAACTTTGTGATAGATCTTTCGGCTAAAGGAGGCGGCTCCTGCTCCGTTCAGTATTGCAGCACAGCTGATGGCTGGCTGTATACCATTTCCAACAATATCCATCTGATAAACAAGGCGGGAGAGGACATTGACTGCGGAGTACCGGTCAAAGAAATCCTTGTGAACGAAGACGAAAACGGCAGCCGGGATTATTCCGGATTCTATGATCCGGAACATATCAGGGAATATATTATTGCTGCAATAGACACGAGATAAAAAGCACCCGTTATGGAGGTTGACAGAATATGTGTACCGCGATCACTTACCATGCAAAAGATCATTACTTCGGCCGCAATCTTGACCTGGAGTTTTCCTATCATGAAGAGGTAACGATAACCCCGCGCAGCTTTCCGTTTGTATTCCGGCGGCAAAACAGCATTGAGCAGCATTATGCTCTGATAGGCATGGCATTTGTTGTTGATAATTATCCGCTGTATTATGATGCCACTAATGAAAAGGGTCTGAGTATGGCGGGACTGAACTTCCCCGGAAATGCAGACTACAAAAACGAATGCCCGGATCTGGACAACATAACTCCCTTTGAATTCATTCCCTGGATCCTATGCCAGTGTGCAAATGTTGAGGAAGCCAGAAAGCTGTTGTCCCGGATCAACCTGGTTAACATAAATTTCAACCGGGAACTTCCGCTATCTCCGCTCCACTGGATGATCGCAGATCAGAAAGATGCGATCGTTGTTGAGTCTGTTAAAGATGGCCTGAAAGTGTACGATGATCCGGTAGGAGTCATGACCAACAATCCTACATTTGATAAACAATTATTTTTCCTTAATAACTATTTGAATATTTCGCCTGAACCCGCAAAGAACTCATTTGCGAAAGGGCTTGAACTGAATGAATACAGCCGTGGAATGGGTGCTATCGGCCTGCCCGGAGATCTTTCCTCTTCATCGCGTTTTGTAAGGGCTGCATTTACCCGGATCAATTCAGTTTCCGGTGATTCAGAAGAAGAGAGCGTCGCCCAGTTCTTTCATATTCTCGGGTCAGTGGAACACCCGAGGGGATGCGTTCATCTGGGCGACGGTAAATATGAGATCACGATCTACTCATCCTGCTGCAATATGGATAAATGCATTTACTATTACAGGACTTATGAGAACTCTCAGATCACAGCTGTGAAAATGTTTGACGAGGATCTGAGCGGAGATAAACTTGTCCGATATCCTATGCGGAAAGAGCCGCAGATCAGATATGAAGATCAGCCGGTATCAGGTTGGCAGGCTTGAATCCGGATCAACTTTGTGATAGGATTCTTCGTTATTTGGGTTAATAGCATAATAAACATTTGAAGGGAGCGTTTTATATCAGATTATCCTTCTGATATCCTGTATCTCCTGATCATAAACACTCTCATATGAAACGCAGGTGCCGGGATAAGGTGAATGGATGATCATCCCATCCCCTGCATACAACCCTACATGCCCGTAATATATGACAATATCGCCGGGCTGTGCATCTTCAAGTGATACTGAGTAACCGATATAAGCCTGCTCTTCTACTGTTCTTGGGATCTCTATTCCAAATGCCCTGTAAATTGCCTGCGTGAATCCGCAGCAGTCCGCGCCATACTCCAAGGACTCACCTCCCCATACATACGGCAGCCAGTCTACAAAACTGTAAGCGAAATCAGCGATCTGTTCTCCTAAAGTTAATTCAGCTTCAGCTTCTTCGGGCTCCTCTATGGTTTCTGTTTCAATGACCTCAATATCCTGAACATAATAATGAGGGTCAATAAATTCCTGTTTCCTGCTTTCTTCCGACTCTGTATATGCTGCTGAGTCATCAGCCTGCCGGTCTGCTTCGGCAACGATG
The DNA here is from genome assembly GCA_015057955.1 of Lachnospiraceae bacterium. Taxonomy (GTDB): domain Bacteria; phylum Bacillota; class Clostridia; order Lachnospirales; family Lachnospiraceae; genus RGIG5612. The sequence continues at coordinate 8,390 of SVDE01000048.1, forward strand.
ATCTCGTCTGCCAGAACCACTACTGTGGCGGATAATGCGATCATGGCGCAGACTGCCAGTAAAGCCATGATCTTGATCTTAAGTGCATCTTTAAACTTCATTACATGCTTCATAAAATAACTCCTTTACTGGGGAGTATTCTATGTTACAAATGTGTAAAATATGTGTAACAAATTTGTAATATTTGTACACAAGAGGCGCCGCAGTCTCTTTATTTTTCACTGATTCTATATTATTATCTTGTTATATAAGTGAGAACAGGGAAATGATATCCGCATTATTTTTACTCATCGCTATACTCAGCAGCGCCTCGATGGCGGTGGTTTTGAAGATCTTTCGCAGGCAGGAAGGAAACCGCTACGGCATACTCTTGGGCAACTATCTTACATGTGTGATACTTGCTCTTATCATGATGCCAAAAGGCGGAGGCAGTTTTCAGGCAGGCAGTGAAACCTGGCTGTCCGGTATCATCGCAGGCTTCCTGTTCGTAGCCGGGCTTGTGGGCATGCAAAGCAGCGTGCGGTTGAACGGTGCCATTCTGACTTCTGCTTTTTCAAAGCTCGGCCTCATTATCCCTTTGCTGGTCAGCTTCGTTTTCTTTGCAGAGCCTGTCAGACTGATACAGATCCCCGGGTTCATCATGGTATTTGCCGCGTTCATCCTGATCAGTTTTGACTCGGAAGGTTCGCTTGGCGGTGAAACCGGGAAGGTATATCCTCTGCTTCTCATTCTGGTCCTTGTATTCTGCGGCAGTGCCGACGCCATGGCTAAAGTGTATGAGCAGGTTGGACGCCAGAAAAGCGGCGGGATGTATTTCCTTATCCTGTTCGCGACAGCCGCATGTCTCACCTTTGGCCTGCTTATATACGAAAAGATAAAGAGTAAATGTAAGGTGCGGTGGAGGGAATTTGCCGCGGGCATACTGGTCGGCATTCCGAATTATTTCTCTTCGGTGCTTTTGCTGAAAGCTCTTACGGGACTTCCCGCATCCTTAGTCTATCCCTGCTTTTCCGCCGGAACGCTGCTGATCGTAACACTGATCGCCATACCGGTCTTTAAAGAAAAGCCGGGGCTTAAGACCTGGATCGGGCTCGGACTTATAGCAGGCGCCCTGATACTGCTGAATATCTGACATGATTTAAGGAGGTACTTTCAAATGAAGCTGGAATTATTCAAGTTTGATACATGCCCTTATTGCCAAAGAGTGCTTAAGGAGATTGAAAGAAGCGGCCGTACGGATATTGAGATGCACGATATCCATAAGAGTCAGGATGACCGCCGCAGACTGATTGAAGAAGGCGGCATAGAGCAGGTTCCCTGCCTTTTCATTGACGGGAAACCAATGTACGAAAGTTTGGATATTGTCGCATGGCTGCAGGCGCATCCGCAGGAAGGTTGACCATTGATCAAACGACCGTTATGGGGCATTTCGCCCCATAACGGCTGACCATTGTTGTTATTCAGCTTCTGCCTGCGGCATTACACCGAACATCATCTCTGAGTTCTCACCTGTCAGATACATGGGAAGCTTTCCATCCCACTTTTCGATCCAGATATTCTTAAGGATGTTCTCTGTCAGTGATTGCTCCAGAGTTTTGTTTGCCTCTGCTTCACCTTCGGCCTTGATCTTGGCGGATTCGGCATCTGCCTGGGCATTTGTGATGGCTGTCTGCTTGTCAGTCTCAGCCTTCAGGAGCCTCTGCTGTGCCACCTGCTTATCCTCGATAGCCGAGATGAATGCTTCCGAGAAGTCAAAGTCAAGGATGTTTACGTCAGTCACATACAGTCCGATGTCATTGAGCTTTTCATTAAGTCCCTGCAGCAGTCCGTCAGAGATCAGCACACGGTTTGTTACGCTCTGCTCTGCAGTATATGTAGCTGTGATCGCCTTGAGCACCTCGTTGACTGCCGGAACGATCAGCACATCTTCGTATCCTGAGCCAACATTCTTGTAGATGCTGTAGCTCTTTGCCGGATCGACCCTGTAGTTTACTGCCAGCAGTGTATCAACGCTCTGAAGGTCTTTTGAAAATGCCTCTGTATGAACTTCCAGCTTGTTGATACGGTTGTCGATCATCACTACCGACTGCCAGGGTGCTTTCAGATGCAGGCCTTCCTGAAGGACCGTCTCCTCAACTTTACCGAATGTTGTTACAACCCCTGTGTGACCTGCAGGAATGCTTGTCGTCATAAGGAATGCCAGGATGACTACCACTACCACGATCACGCCTGCGATCACGAATTTCTTAGCATTTTTCATTTCATTTTCCTTTCCCAAAGATTTCCTTTGTTTTGAACAATGTTACTCCAAAAGCCTGCCGCGGACAATAATGGAATGGGAACAATAGATAAGTCTATTTTTCTGTTTAAGGGAAATACAAGCAGTGGTATAATCGGATGCAGCAATACCACGGGGGGATACTCATGAAAGTAACATTTTTCGGCACTACTACTCTTTTATTTGACGACGGAAAAGACCAGATCTTCTTTGACGCCCACTTTACAAGGCCGTCACTCCTGAAATACATCTGCGGGAGCGAGCCCACAGACACCTCTGTAGTGGACAACATGCTTAAGATACACAAGGTTGACCGCCTTAAGGCGATATTTGTCTCCCACTCACATCATGACCATGTTATGGATGCCCCGTATGTGGCAAATAAATGCGGCTGCACTATCTATGGAAGCAGTTCCGCGCTGAACGTTGCGCGCGGCGGGGATGTTCCCGAGGATAAACTTGTACAGTTCGATGCAAATGAGACTTATGAGGTCGGCGGATTCAGGATCAAAGTCATCCCCTCGATTCACTCAAAGCCGACGATCCTCAACAATGATCTTGGCCAGACCATAGACGCACCGCTCCGCCAGCCAGCCAGGCTCCGCGATTACAAGGAAGGCGGTTCATATGATTTCTATGTTGAGGCGGAAGGGAAAAAATACATGATCCGCCCCAGCTTCAACTATATTGAAGGGCAGATGGACGGATATAAAGCAGACGTCCTCTTCCTGGGAGTTGCAGGGCTCCAGAAAGCGGACGCTGAAACAGAACGCATATTCTTCAGTGAAACAGTCGAGAAACTTGAGCCAAAGACAGTTATCCCGGTTCACTGGGACAACTTCTTCTCACCGCTCACGAAACCGGTTATAGGAATGCCGCGGCTTGTCGAGAAGACCGAAGTGGTATTCTTCAAGCTCGCGGCATACTGTGCGTCAGCAGGTATGAACTGCCTGGTTCAGATCCCCGGAACAAGCATTGAAATATAAACTGATCACGGCTTGGTGTTGCGGAGCATGAATGCCCTGGTGACAGCCAGGCCGATCTTATAAGGCAGCGGACGGAGCGCCTTGTCTGCCTCTTTCAGCTTTTCACGTATCTTTATGCCCTGCGGACAATGCTGCTCGCATTTTCCGCAGTTAATGCAGCGTGTGGCAAATCCGGGCTGTTTTGTGATCGCGACAGTCTGGAAATACTGTTTGCGCCCGCTCCCTTTTGACTCGCTGAACATGGTGTTATAAGCACTGAACGTGCCCGGGATGTCTACCCCGTTCGGGCATGGCATGCAGTATCTGCAGCCTGTACATCCGACTTTTTCTTTTGCCTTTATGATCCCTCTGACCTGTTCGATCAGTTCATGATCTTTTTCGGTCAGCTCACCTGCAAATGACTCTGATGCGGTCTTTATGTTCTCCTCGACCATCTCCATGGAATTCATTCCCGACAGCACGACAGTGACCTCAGGCTGATCATACAGCCATTTGAGGCCCCACTGTGCGGGAGACCAGCCCCGCTCATTTTCCTCCATCAGCTTTTTGGCTTCTTTCGGGAGCAGATTGACGAGTTTGCCGCCGCGCAAGGGTTCCATGATGATCACCGGGATTCCTTTTTCCGCTGCGGCTTTAAGTCCACTCCTTCCGGCCTGCGAGGTTTCATCGATATAATTGTACTGTATCTGGCAGAAATCCCAGTCATAATCTTCCAGTATCTTCAGGAAATTCTCTGTATTACCATGATATGAAAAACCGATATTCCTTATGGCTCCGGAAGCTTTCTTCTCCTCTATCCACTTCTCGATCCCCAGGCCTTTAAGCTTCGCCCACTGGGCATGGTCGGTGAACATGTGCATGAGATAGTAATCAACATAGTCCGTCTGGAGCCGTTTCAGTTCCTCGTTAAAGAAACGGTCAAATGCCGCCCTGCTGCCTGCCATGTACTGGGGCATTTTCGTGGCTATATTGATCCGGCTGCGGATATTGTTTCTGGCCACTATCTCGCCGAGAGCCACCTCATTTCCAGGATATAAATAGGCTGTATCAAAATAGTTGACGCCGTTTTCCACCGCCATCATTATTTCTTTTTCAGCTTTATCGATATCTATCGCATTGCCCTTTTTTGTAAAACGCATGCATCCGTATCCGAGTATCGACAGTTCTTTTCCGTATTTATCTTTCCTGTACTGCATATCTTTGATCCTTATTTATGCTTATCCACCTTGAAAACAAATATTTCCGGAGCGGGTCCGCATCCCGTCATGTTCCTCTCATCGCCGTTCATGCATCTGCCTCTCTTTAGCTGATCATCCACGACAAGGTATTCCCATTTATCCGCGATGAACACCTCTCCGGTCTCCCCGCTGGCTACTTCCACCTTCAGTGAGAAGTTAATGCCAAATACCAGGAACTCATTTTCTCCAAGTTCAATTATGAGGCCTCCGGCATTCGGAGCATCCGGACCGGCTCCTCTTGAGCCGTATTTTATCTTAAATCTGAGTCCCTGTATGACCATCGTCTCGCCCGGGTCGGTAAACGGCATGCCGCCGGGAGTTCCCTGGGCACTGTTAGTCTGCTGAAGGAACGCATGGATCCGCTTTTCCTTATGGGCCTTTCTGATCTCCGCCAGAGAACAGAAACCATCCGGTATGTTCTCTTAAGATCCTGCCCCCTCTGGGGTGTTATGTTGTCATTTCCCATCGGTACGGGAGGCGCCGATCCCATCGGGTCGGGAGCGATGAACAAACGCTCGATACCAAACGGGTTGAATCCGATGCAGCCATGCTTACCCATTGCGTAGATAAGATTGGAGCATACATTTTTCCCGAGATTTGTTTCAGGAATGAAAAGGGGATTCCCATCCTTACAGAATGCTTCGGATATCTCCTTGAATGAAGGCACATAAAGATCGGGGCTGTAGAAGTCTACCGAAGGCGCATACTTCTTCCAGACATCGTGCACATCACTGTCGGGACCTCCGGCCGGATGCAGGTCCTTTGCACCGACTACTGTATTTACAAACATGGGCAGCGGATAGGCTTTCTTTCCGGCAGCTGTTATCTGCTCCACAACTTTTGCATATACATATGCCATGAATTTGTCGCAGGCAGCTGGTCCGAACGCCTCAGCCCAGTTTCCTGAAACGTTGAAATCACTAGCTACCTCCGCCGGTACTTCCTTTTCATACATTTCATTGGCAGCTTCGCAGAAATCCCTGTCATGGAACCAGATGCCGACTTCATTTTCCACCTGGACCATTATGACAGTATTCTGCTCTCCGTCATATTCCTTTATATGCTCCATGAGTTTGACAAAAGCGCGCTCATCAAGGTCCACAATGTCTTTGCAGAACGGGGAAATGACCGGGAGAGGAGAACCTTTCTCATCTCTCGCTGTAAAATATCTGCTGTGGTCCAGCTTGATCCACTGGGGGACATAATCAGAAGCGCCGTTCTTCCAGATTCCGAACCATAAGAGCCCTAAGCGTACGCCTTCCCTTCTGGCCTGATCGATCAGCCCGTCAACCAGTTCAAGATCAAATACGCCTTCCTGAGGCTCCAGCAGTTCCCAGTAAACAGGGGCCAGATAAAAACCGGCGCCGAGCTGTCTTAGCGAAGGCCAGACTACCCTATCCATGTACGAAAGGTCCGAAGCGGAAGAGTTATGGAGCTCACCTCCCAGCGCCAGAAACTGTTTTCCGTTATTATTATCTCCTGTTCTTATAATTAATATATATTTTAATGTGTTTTAATGACTGTGTCAAAACTGACACTGCATATGCTCTATGGTATAATTATCCCGAACTATATCCAAGGAGGGTTTTCAGATGTCGGATATAAAGATCAGGACCTCAGCAAAAACAGTTGAAAATGAGAAGACCAAGAAACAGAAAGAAGAACTGGAAAAGTCGAAGCAGGTGAAGGAAGAAGCTTCGAAAAAAGCCGAGGAAGAACAGGAGAAGGCAAAAGCCGCTGCTGAAGAAGCTGAAAGAGAAGCGCAGGAAAGAAAAGAAGCGGCGGAAAAAGAAGCCGCAGAAAAGGAAGCAAAGGAAAATGAGGCAAAAGCAGCTCTTGCAGCAGGCGGTGCTTCGCTTGCAGGTGCCCTGTTCACAGCTGCTGCCGACGGTCTCAAAAAAACCGGCAAGAAGAAAAAGAAATCCTCCGGCAAAGGCAGTTTCTGGCTTGGAGGCCTGATAGGTCTTCTTGTAGGCGCCGGGATCATGGTCCTTGTAGGCTTGCTCTCAAAAGGTGCCCTCTTCGGAACGACCCAGACATCCGTAACAACTGCCGATGAAGTGCTCGAATCCGGAGTTATCGGCTTTACGGCAGTCGATTTCCAGGACGCGGTCATGGGTGAGGCTTCCCGTCATCAGGAGCTGATCGTCATGGAACAGCCGCTGGAGATCTCGACCACGGTCACGAAAGCCGGGCTTGGCGGTCTGATGATATTCAACAAGACCAAAACGATCACATATTACGGAACAGGCATTTATACCGTTGCGATGGCAGGGCTGGATAAGGACCACATCAAGGTTGACGTTGACAAGAAGCAGGTCACCATCACGATCCCGCATGCGTGCCTTCAGTATGTAAACCCCGACCTTGACAAGACCGAATTTGAAGACACTGAAAAGGGGCTTCTCGCATTCGGTGACATAAAGCTTACGACCGAAGACCAGAACCGTCTCCTCCAATCTGTATACCAGTCCATGGAAGAACGGCTGATAGGGGAAGACCTATTCAAGATGGCTGATGAATTTGCCCAGATGAGTTCCTGGCAGATGTTCCAGCCGCTAGTCACAGCCATCTCCCCCGAATATACAGTCGAGATCGCATTTGACGAAAATACTAAAAACGAGGTTACTGCCTCACCGGACAAATAAATGATAAAATATACGATCAGAGAAGAACTGTTCCGGATGCAGGATAAAGATTACCGGGATTTTCAGGCAAAGCTGATCCCGGGCAAAGATCCGGAAAATATGATCGGGGTTCGTACTCCCGGACTCAGGAAATATGCTAAGCAGCTGGTAAATGCGGAAGATATTTCCTCATTTCTCACGGATCTACCCCACCTCTATTTTGATGAGGACCAGCTGCATGCATTCATCATCTCAGAGATAAAGGATTATGACCGGTGCGTATATGAAGTGAACAGGTTTCTTACCTTTATCGATAACTGGGCGACATGTGATCAGCTTTCGCCCAAAGTGTTCAAAAAGCACCGGGGAGAGCTCATTGAGCAGATAAAGGCATGGATTGGTTCAGACCTTACTTATACAAAAAGGTTCGGTATAGGGATGCTCATGCAGCACTTCCTGGACGAGGATTATGATCCCGCGTTCCCTGAGATGATCGCGCAGATCAGGTCAGACGAATACTATGTGAACATGATGATCGCCTGGTACTTCGCTACCGCGCTTGCAAAACAATACAGCAGTGTCATTCCTTTCGTTGAGAACAGGCGGCTGGATGTCTGGACACATAACAAAACGATACAGAAAGCTGTGGAGAGCTACCGCATCACCTCGGAACAGAAGGAATATCTCAAGAGCTTAAAAATAAAGCAGAAAGGCAGTATGTGATGGAATTTGCCAAAGTTTCAACCCAATCCCTTGTCATGATGGGTCTTACCGCGCTGCTTGGGATCGCACTCCCGATAGTGGTCGTGCTCATATGGAAGATACGGAAAAAAGAACCGATGACCACTATACTGATAGGCGCAGCTACATTTCTGCTGTTTGCCCTGGTCCTAGAAAAGCCCATCCAGAATGTGATAATTTTCCCGACGGCCATGGGGCTTCCCGATCATGCAGTGAGCAGATTTATCAATGCAAGGCCGCTGCTGTGGGCATTTCTGGTAGGTCTGTTTCCGGGAGTATTCGAAGAGACGGGCCGCCTTGTGGCATTCAAAACAGTGCTCAGGAAGCGCCGTAACAGAGAAACATCCATTTCCCACGGTTTAGGTCACGGCTGTTTTGAAGCCATGTTCCTGATAGGCGTCACCTACATCGAATACATTGCTTTGGGCATCATGATAAATACGGGGACTTTCTCCGGCCTGATCGATCAGGCTGCTGCGCAGGCTCCGGATGCGATTGGCCAGCTGACCGCCATAGCAGACCAGCTTGCGGCATTTTCAGCCGGCAACATGGCGCTGGTCCTTGTGGAGCGCGTATTTGCAGTCCTCTATCATGTGGGAGCATCGATCATTGTCTTCTATGCCTGCAAAGATAGAAAGAGATTCTGGCTCTACCCTCTCGCGGTCATACTGCATACCGCGCTGGATTTCATAGCCGCACTCACAATGGTCAATCTCTTCAACCCTTCGCCGGTCGTTCTTGAAGTGATAGTCGTAGTATTCGGCATTCTCACATTTCTGGGTGCATACTTTCTGCTCTACAGAAAAGACAGGCCGAAGATGGAGGAAATATTATGAAACCTGAGATCAGTTTAAAGTTTGAAGCCTGGCGCAAAGCCCTTCACGGATCCCATGACGGGACCTGGGATGAGGAAGCTCTTTTCAGTTCACAGTTCGGACAGGAGCTTATAAGGACCAATGAACTGAGATTCCGCTTTGAAGAAGACACCATGGGAGATGAGGTCATCTCTTTTTACAGAGACCTTGGTGTGCGCAAGGAGTTTTTTACAGGTCCTGACTTCTATGACAGATGGATGCTGTTCACTCCCCTTGAGGCAGATAAAGATCCTGACGGGCCGGTAAAGTATCCGCTCGTCTTCTGGAATCACGGCGGGGGAAATGCGATCGAAACTGATGAATTTTCGGTGCATTTTTCGCAGATGGCCGGCAAGGAGAAATTTATCCTTGTGATGCTTCAGGATACCAGATGGGAACAGGTAGATAAAAAGATAGACGAGGTCGCTTCGCTCTACCCCGTAGACTTTGAGCGCATATATGTGGCCGGCTATTCCCAGGGCGGACAGGCAACGCACTCTGCACTTCTCCGTATCCCGCACCGGCTTGCCGCTGCCGCTCCGTGCGGCGCTGAGATCTTCCAGCAGTGGGATCATCTGGATGTAAGATACACCGTTCCCGAACTGCTAAGTCTCCGCCATCACTTTGTCCCGACAATGGAAATGACAGGTGTATGCGAATTCCTCACATTCCTTCCGGTCAATCATTACAGACCCATTGTTATGAACCCTCCGGAAGAAGGAGCTGCCATCACTACTTACAATGTTCCGGGTCATGACAGAGACAAGGACCCGACGAACCCTCCGGGTAAAAGAGCCGATAAGCCATTCCCTCCTGAAGGCAGTGACGCAGAAGCGGCGGACCGCTGGAAGCTGTCCCGCCTGAACCTCAGGATGTTCGTACAGAACTGTGTTCCCCGTGATGAGGATACATGCCTCAGGTACAGAAATACTCCTGATGACACCCTGCATCACAAACTGGGATTTTACGGCGATGAGGAGACAATAAAAGTAATAGGCGGTGTTCCTCATTATTTCACGGATATCCGCAGCACCGAAGGGATGCTGGCATTTCGCTACTGCGGCATAGAAAACTTCCCGCACTGGCCGTCGCCATACCTCGCGGAACTCACATGGGATTTCTTGAGAAGATTCAGGAGAGATTCAGTAACTGGAAAGATAGTGGAAGATGCATATCGTCCATAAAATATGAAGTCCAACTTGGAGGCGTGCCTCTAAACTAGGTTTTTTTTAGAAAATAATGTCATTTTTTACTGAGATTAGAGGCGGTTTTGCCTCTAATCTCATACTTTTCAGGTGAAAACCGCCTCTAATCTCAGACATTTATGATGAAATCTCAGAAAAATGACGAGTTTAGAGGTTCCGCCGGCTGAAGCTGCATTTTGGGTTGGTTTCAATATAAAAGAACCGGGCCCATCGCTGGGCAATGTCATTAAGTTAAGATGACAGTAACAAACCTCCATACCAGAAATGGTATGGGGGTCTTTTTTTCTAAAAA
>SVDE01000167.1 GCA_015057955.1 Lachnospiraceae bacterium
TGCTGCTTTGCCTTTTCGTACTGTTCCATCACGAAGGAACAGTATTCATCGGTTGCGTCCGCCATTTCCGTATCGAAGAAATCCAGATTCTCTGTTGGATCCTTGACATCTTCGCCTAACGCATGAAGAACTTTGTACTCACATAGCTCATGGGCATCGGTGCCTTGCTGGGCGTATGGAGAGGATTCGTCCTTGATCTCCGCACAGAGCTTTGCTGAAGGCGGGCATGAGAGCCACCTGTGAGAAGCTGAGGCGGAGAGATATGCGTGTCTAGGCATCTTTCAATCCCTCCACTTCTTCCACAAGAGCCGGATAGCTTTCGGCAGGTACGTCTGTCAGGCTTCCTCCGCCTGCGTATTTCTTGACGACGGCTTTCACCTGAGCTTTGAAATGGCCTCCGGCTTCGTTTGCCTTGGCTGCGAGAAGGGCTCTGACGTCTTCCTTGGAAAAGGTCTTTTCAGGAGTCTTTTCCTTTTTGACGGCTGTGGCTTTCTTCTCAGGTTCTGCTGCAGGTGCTTCCTCGCTGAAGCATTCCTTTATAGCATTTGCGGTCTGAATCATCTTTTCTCCGCAGGAGATGAGATCATCCAGGACCTGTGACAATTCGCTCATTTTGCTCATGTTGTCATTCTCCTTATCTTTCATATTTGTTTATCAAGGTTCATATCTTTTGTCCGTTCCGCCGCCTCAGTAGTAGTTACCGGGGCGGCTTATTCAATAGTTCTGTCGTTCATCTCTTGCACCTCCATTTCCCTGTTCTGGTGGTCTAGGTATGAGAAAGTGCTGTTTTCCGATTTTTCCTGAAGAAAATATTTGGAGTTGATCGGTTATCCGCATCTTTCGGAGGTCTAGGTATGAGATGAGGGTGTTTTCCGATTTTCGGACAAAAAAAATTCCGGTCAGATGACGATCGGATTTTTCTTTATAAAAAGGAAGCGTTTCTGCCTCATGCATAAAAAACTGGAAAAATTCTTCTAGGCATCGGAAAACTGCCCGGACTTTTACCTAGACCTTCGGAAAGCCAGGTTTGGCTTTACTACTTCAAAGAAAAGAGGTGGTTCCCTTGAGGGTCGGTAAGAAGATGCGGACAGTAACCAATTTCATAAGAAGATAACAGGAGGCAGAAATATGTTTTTTGTTTTACAGACGGCAAACGTGGCTGCCGATGCCAAAAACTGCGTGTATCCGAACAGGAAAGAGATCACATCAGGTGATGAGCTCAAAGAGGCAGTCAGGTTTGACCATGTATGCGGGGAGTTTAAGAAGAACTACCGCAATATCAGTAACTTCCTGAAGTCCAATGTCATCGTCATGGATTGTGACAACGATCATTCCGACGATCCTGCCGAATGGATCACTTTTGATAGGCTGGAAGAGCTTTTTGAAGAGATCGACTATGCGGCGGCGCCGAGCCGGAACCATATGAAGGAAAAGGACGGCAAGGCGGCAAGACCGAAGTTCCATGTGTACTTTCCTATAGAAGAGACAGATGACGCGGAACATTATGCTGCGGTCAAAAGAGCGATCCAGAAGGCATTCCCGTTCTTTGATGACAATGCGCTGGATGCGGCGAGGTTCATTTTCGGGGCGGATGCCGGTGAGGTCGTCTGGCATGAGGGCTGGATGACGATTGATGAAGAGGTGACGCCGGAGCCTGAAGTAGATGAGGATGCCGGCAGCAGTTATACCGGCGGGAGCATCCTGCAGGGATCCAGGAACAAAACGCTTTCCCATTTTGCGGGAAGAGCGCTGAAGAGGTTCGGAGAGACGGACAAGGCAAAGCAGGTATTCCTGGATGAAGCGGCGAAGTGTGATCCGCCATTGGAGAAGGAAGAGCTTAAGACCATTTGGTATTCGGCTCTAAAGTTCTTCAGGAACAAGGTGAAGACACAGCCGGGATATGTTGCACCGGATGAATACAATTCAGATTTCAATGCCAGATGCCTGAAGCCGGATGATTATTCGGACATCGGACAGGCCAAGGTGCTGTGCAAGGAATATGGCGATGAGCTCAGGTATTCGGATGCCACGGATTATCTCAGATATGACGGCGACTCCTGGATTGAGGACAGGCAGCTGGCGGTCGGTGCTATGGAAGAGTTTCTGGATCTGCAGCTGGCGGATGCTCTGGAATATGTGGAGAACGCAAAGAAGGCATTGATGGCAGCAGGAGTTGATGAGGCTGCAATCAAGGCTGGCGGTAAGACCTTGGAAAAGGTGGTCCCGCTGGACTCATTGAAATTGATGTTTACCTATCTGGCGGCGAAGACTTATCTGGCGTTTGTCATGAAGAGACGGGATTACAAATATGTAGTGTCCGCGCTGAATGCGGCGAAGCCGATGCTGGCGGTGAGTGTGTCTGATTTGGATAAAGACGAAAACCTGCTCAATACACCGTATGCGACATATGACCTGACAAAGGGCATTGAAGCAGGGGAACTTCCGCATAATCCGGAGGATCTGATTACGAAGATCACCAATGTGTCTCCGTCGGATGATGGAAAGGATCTGTGGGAGCAGTGCCTGGAGCTTTTCTTTTCCGGGGATAAGGAACTGATTGACTATGTGCAGATGGTGGTCGGCATGGCTGCGGTCGGGAAAGTCTATCAGGAACATCTCATCATTGCCTACGGCAGCGGCGCAAATGGCAAGTCCACATTCTGGAATACGGTGTCCAGGGTGTTGGGGACCTATAGCGGGAAGTTGTCAGCGGAGACCTTGACGGTCGGATGCAAGAGAAATGTGAAACCGGAAATGGCGGAGCTTAAGGGTAAGCGTCTGATCATCTCATCCGAGATGGAAGAAGGAATGAGGCTTAATACCGCAGTAGTGAAGCAGCTCTGCTCCACGGATGAGATTTTCGCTGAGAAGAAGTATAAGGCACCGTTTGCATTCGTGCCGAGCCATACGCTGGTCCTTTACACCAACCATCTTCCGAAGGTAGGGGCAAATGATGACGGTATTTGGCGCAGGCTGATCGTGATCCCCTTCAATGCGAAGATCGTCGGTGACAGCGATATCAAAAATTATGCGGATTTTCTTTATGAGAAAGCCGGCGGTTACATCCTGAAGTGGGTGATCGAGGGGGCAAAGAATGCCATAGATGCGAAATTCAAGACCGTGCTTCCGAAGTGTGTCCAGGAAGCTATCAAGGCATACAGGGAAGAGAACGACTGGCTGGGGCATTTCATTGAGGAATGCTGCGATGTGGATCCTGCGTTTACGGAAAAATCCGGGGAACTTTACCAGAAGTATCGTGAGTATGCTGCGAACAACGGTGAGTTTACGAGACAGAACGGCGATTTTAATTCCGCTCTGGAAAATGCCGGGTTCAGTAAGCGTAAGACCAAAAAAGGCGCATTTTTCTATGGTTTGAAGCTCAAAGAGGGACAGGATTTCCTGTAAGGGTGACGATCGGTGACAGGTAATTCTAAAACCCCGTATAGGCGATTTTTGAGGCTGAAAATCCTTATATAGAGGGTTTATGAAACGCCTGTCACCACCTGTCACCTTCAATTTGATGGAGGTGTCGAGATGAGGGAAAAAACCATAGAGCAGAAGCTTGTTAAGGAGGTCAAAGCCAGAGGCGGGATCTGTCCTAAGTGGGTGTCTCCAGGATTTGACGGGGTGCCGGACAGATTAGTCTTTCTGCCGGGGCGGCATTTTGGATTGGTGGAAGTAAAAGCACCTGGCGAGAAGCCGAGAGCCTTACAGGTTTCGAGACATAGATTATTGGCAAAGTTAGGATTCCCCACATACATACTTGATGGGGTTGAGCAAATCGGAGGGATTTTAGATGAGATACAGTCCACATGAATATCAGAAATACGCAATCAATTTTATAAAGGAACATCCCATAGCAGCGATCCTGCTTGATATGGGTATGGGTAAGACCAGTATTGTGCTGGCGGCGATTAATGCACTGATGTTTGAAAGCTTCGAGGTATCGAAGGTGCTGATCATAGCGCCGCTAAGGGTCGCAAAACACACATGGTCAGCGGAAATTCAGAAATGGGATCAGCTGAAAGGACTCAGATATTCCATAGCGGTCGGTACGGCATCGGAGAGGATGAAAGCACTCCGGTCGGATGCGGATATTTACATTATCAACCGTGAAAATGTTCCCTGGCTGATAGAAAAGAGCGGCCTGTCATTTGATTATGACATGGTGGTGATCGATGAACTTTCATCTTTTAAGAACTGGCAGGCAAAGAGATTTAAGGCACTTATGAAGGTGAGACCGAAGGTAAAAAGGATTGTTGGTCTGACTGGAACGCCGTCCAGCAATGGATTGATGGATCTTTTCGCAGAATACAAGGTTCTGGATATGGGAGAGAGGCTTGGAAGGTTTATCAGCCAGTACAGGGTCGAGTATTTTGTGCCGGATCAGGTAAATGGGCCTATTGTTTACAGTTACCGATTAAGACCAGGAGCTGACAAGAGGATTTATGACCGGATCTCTGATATCACGATCTCCATGAAGGGAACTGACCATTTAAAGATGCCGGAACTGATTAATTCTGAATATCCGGTATATCTGGATGCGGATGAGCGTGAGAAGTATGAGGCAATGGCCAGTGATCTGGTGGTCAATCTTCCGGGAGGTGAAGTGACGGCTGCCAATGCTGCGACGCTTTCCGGGAAGCTGACACAGATGGCCAACGGTGCTGTCTATTCCGATGTCGGCGGTATCGAGTTCATTCATGATAAGAAGCTTGATGCCTTGGAGGATATCATCGAGGCGGCAAACGGCAAGAGCATTCTGGTGGCGTATTGGTACAAACACGATCTGACAAGGATCATCGACAGGCTGGAAGCTTTAGGTGTGAATTACGGAAAGCTGGATTCGGATCAGAGCATTGAGGATTGGAATGCAGGAAGACTGGAGGTAGGACTGATACATCCGGCTTCTGCAGGACACGGACTGAATCTC
>SVDE01000168.1 GCA_015057955.1 Lachnospiraceae bacterium
GTACTTGACGGAGACCACTATGTACTGAACGGCTCCAAGATCTTCATCACAAACGGCGGTGTCGCTGAAACATTTGTTGTTTTTGCAATGACAGACAAGTCCCTCGGAACCAAGGGTATCAGCGCGTTCATCGTTGAAAAGGATTTCCCCGGATTCTCAGTAGGAACTCTTGAGAAGAAAATGGGTATCCGCGCTTCTTCAACAACCGAGATCATTTTCCAGGACTGCATCGTTCCGAAGGAGAACATGCTCGGAATGGAAGGCAAGGGATTCTCACTTGCAATGCAGACTCTTGACGGCGGACGTATCGGTATCGCAGCACAGGCTCTCGGACTTGCTGCAGGCGCACTTGACCGCACTATCGAATATGTTAAGGAACGTAAGCAGTTCGGCAAGCCGATCGCTAAGTTCCAGAACACCCAGTTCCAGCTTGCCGACATGGCAACAAGAGTCGAGGCTGCAAGGAACCTTGTATACAAGGCAGCCATCGCCAAAGATACCCAGAAGCGTTTCTCCGTTGAAGCTGCAATGGCTAAGCTCTTTGCTGCTGAGACAGCAATGGCAGTAACCACAAAGGCAGTTCAGCTTCACGGCGGATACGGATATACACGCGAGTATGATGTTGAACGCATGATGCGTGATGCAAAGATCACTGAGATCTATGAAGGAACCAGCGAGGTTCAGAGAATGGTAATCTCAGGCAGTCTGCTGGCATAGGAAAGGAGCGTGTATAGATATGAAGATAATCGTATGTCTTAAACAGGTCCCTGATACAAAGGGCGGAGTCCAGTTTAATCCGGACGGAACACTTAACAGAGCTGCCATGCTGGCGATTATGAATCCTGATGACAAGGCAGGTCTTGAGGCTGCACTTAGGCTTAAGGATCAGTACGGTGCAGAAGTAACTGTTATCACAATGGGTCTTCCCAAGGCTGCTGACATGCTGATGGAAGCCCTGGCAATGGGCGCTGACAAGGCCATCCTCATCACTGACAGATGCCTTGGCGGAGCTGATACATGGGCAACATCATCCACTATCGCGGCAGGTATCCGCAATCTCGAGTATGACCTGATCATCACAGGACGTCAGGCTATCGACGGCGATACCGCTCAGGTAGGCCCTCAGATCTCTGAGCATCTTGACATCCCCGTCATATCATATGCCCAGGATATCAAGATCGACGGTGACTATGTTATAGTACAGCGTCAGTTTGATGACAGATATCATGTGCTCAAGGCTAAGATGCCTTGCCTGGTAACAGCTCTTGGCGAGCTTGCCCAGCCCCGCTACATGACTCCCGCTGGTATCGCTGATGCGGTAAATGCCGACATTACCGTTTGGGGCAGGGCTGACCTTCCGACCCTTAAGGATGAAGACATGGGTCTTGCGGGATCTCCCACAAAGATCGCAAAGGCATCCGACAAGGTCCGTAAAGGCGCTGGCGAGAAGGTAGAACTGGATCCTAAGGAAGCTGTAGCTTACCTTATGGGCAAATTAGACGAGAAACACGCGATCTAAGCTGAGAAAGGAGCGAACAAAGATGAATATTGAAGAATATAGAGGTGTTTGTATCTTCGCAGAGCAGGTCGACGGAAAACTTAGCGGTATCGCGTTCGAACTTCTCGGCAAAGCAAACCAGCTGGCAAAAGACCTTGATACTGACGTAACAGCAGTAGTCATAGGTTCCGACATAAAGGATCTGCCGGATCAGCTCGCTGAATACGGCGCTGACAAGGTCATCCTCATTGATGACCCCGAACTTAAGGAATACAGGACTGAGCCCTATGCTCACGCTCTCGCAAGCGCGATCAATGAGTTCAAGCCCGAGATCATGCTCGTAGGCGCAACCCCCATCGGCCGTGACCTTGGCCCCAGGGTTTCAGCAAGAGTCAAGACCGGACTTACCGCTGACTGCACAAGCCTTGACATTGGCGACTTCCCGCTCAACCCGGTTCCCGGAAAAGAGCAGAAGCATAACCAGCTGCTCATGACCCGTCCCGCATTTGGCGGCAACACCATCGCAACCATCGCCTGCCCGGACAACCGTCCTCAGATGGCAACTGTCCGTCCCGGCGTTATGCAGAGACAGGCAAAGGTCCCCGGAGCAAAGGCCCAGGTCATAGAGTTCAACCCCGGCTTCACTCCTGACAACAAGTATGTTGAGATCCTCGACATCGTCAAGTCTGTCGGCGAAACAGTTGATATCATGGATGCAAAGATCCTGGTATCAGGCGGACGTGGAGTAGGCGGCCCTGAGAATTTCAAGATCTTACGTGATCTTGCAGATGCTCTCGGCGGAGAAGTAGCATGCTCAAGAGCAGTAGTTGACGCAGGATGGATGCCCAAGGACATGCAGGTCGGACAGACAGGAAAGACAGTCCGTCCTCAGATCTACGTGGCATGCGGTATCTCAGGAGCCATCCAGCACCTTGCAGGAATGGAAGAGTCAGATCTGATCATCGCGATCAACAAAGACGAGACCGCTCCGATCTTTGACGTTGCAGATTACGGCCTGGTAGGCGATCTCTTCAAGATCGTTCCGGAACTGACAGAGAAGATCAGGGAATATAAAGAAGCAAAGAAATGATCATTTATAAATGAACGGACCGCCGCACTAAGAAAGTGCGGCGGCCTTTTTTATGCCGCTAGGGGGCAAACCGCCTATACTTCAGCGTCTGCGGAAAGTATCTTTCAGCGGCTTGTCGCCGGATGACAGCCATGCACCGATGACCATCAATATCAGGGCGGCAATGAACAGAATGCCGGGTATCTCGCGGAAGATGATAAGAGAGAGAAAAACGCCTATGAAAGGAGCTACGGCGTAATATGCACTTGTCCTTGCGGCTCCCAGGTTCCTTTGCGCATAAACATAAAAATATATGCTGAGCCCGTATGCCACAAACCCAAGCAGCAGGACAACCGGTATTGCCCAGGGGTGGGAAATGCGTTCGCCGCATATAAACCCTATGATAATGGAGCCCGCTCCGGAAAATATGCCCTTGATCATGACGATCTGGAGGGGATCCTTGGAAGAGAGTTTTCTGGTGCAGTTGTTTTCAATGCCCCAGCATATGCAGGCAAGGAGTACAAACAAAGAACCTATATTAAACTGCAGGCTGTGGATGTCCTCAAAAGACAGAAGTGCGCACGACGCTGTCACAAAAATGATACCCAGCCATAATCTCAGGGAGATAGCTTCCTTGAAGATCACAAGAGCGATGATGGCCGTGGCAACGATCTCGAAGTTATTGAGCAGGGAAGCATTTGCGGCAGTGGTCCTGGTAAGCCCATAGAGCAGGCAGATCGGCGCGATGATGTCAAGAACGATCATCGCGATAGTGTAAGGAAGCTCTTTTTTAGTCAGACGTTCTTCCTGTGACAGGCGTTTGGAGGCTTTTCTTATGAGAAAGATGACGACCATTCCGAGCCCTGCGCCGACATAAAGAAATCCTGCCATCAGCGTGGAAGGCAGATAGTCAAGCAGCAGCTTGGAAAATGGTGAATTCAGGGCATACAGGGCGGCTGCAAGTACCGCCAGGAATATGCCGCGTCTTATTTGCTGTTTCAACTGATCAACTCCGGCACATAATATTTGATAATGAACAAAGTGTCTGATAAAATAATAAGTACAACTTAAACAGGTAACAACAACCGAAAGAGGATGTCTGTTCGTTAATGAACACATCAGTCAAATTGTCCGGGAGGTTGTATATGGACAGAAGACAGCAGAAAACCCGCGCAGCGATATTCCAGGCATTTAACAGGCTGCTTGAAAAGAAGCATTTCAACAGCATTACAGTTCAGGAGATACTGGATGAGGCCAATATAGGCAGGAGCACGTTCTATTCACATTTTGAAACGAAGGATGCCCTGCTCAAGGAGATGTGCACCGATATATTTGACCACATATTCTCACATGAACTGCATTCGGAGACGTCACATGATTTTTCATCTTCCGACCATGGGCTTAAAGAGAAGATCACACATCTGCTTTACCATCTGAAGGATAATAAGGGAAATGTGCTCGGGATCCTTTCAGGCGAGAGCGGAGAACTCTTCATGCGCTACTTCAAGGAATACCTGTCCGAGATGTTCGGGCAGTATCCGGAGAGCATCAGGAGTGATGTGCCTAAAGCATTTGCCCTTAACCACCTGGTAGGAAGCCTTGCGGAAGCTGTGAAATGGTGGATCAACACAAAAATGAAGATGAAGCCTGAAGAACTGGCGGATGATTATCTGAAACTTGTCGGCTACAGCAGCTGATAATATATACAAAACAGGAGGTACAATTATGAGAACAAAACTGGATCTTACCGAAGGGATATTCCCGATGCCGGTATTAATGGTGGCAACCTATAATGAGGATGGCACTGTCAACGTCATGAACGCGGCCTGGGGGACCATGCAGGAGAGGGGACATGTCGCCCTGAACCTCACGGAATCACATAAAACCGTTAAGAATATCAAGGACAGGAAAGCATTTACTGTCAGTATCGCGGATGCGGCGCATCTTGTCGAAGCGGATTATTTCGGCGTGGAATCGGGAAATAAAGTTAAAGACAAGTTCGCAAAGAGCGGGCTGACTGCAAGCAAGGCGGAATGCGTTGACGCACCTGTTATCAATGAGTTCCCTTTATGCCTTGAGTGCGAGTTCATAGAATATCAGGACAACGAGTACGGATGCGGTGTCATCGGCAAAGTTGTCAATATAACCGCCGATGAAAAAGTAATGGTGGATGGAAAAGTCAATATGTCACTGGTAAATGCCATCGCCTTCGATCCGTATACACATGGGTATTACAGAGTATCGGAAAGAGTAGGAGAGGCCTTTAAGGACGGCCTTAAGCTTAAATAAATTTATGCACAGACCTTTTGTGTAAAATAGCGATCCGTTTTATGAGCGGTTCCGCGACCAGGCTCA
>SVDE01000169.1 GCA_015057955.1 Lachnospiraceae bacterium
GCCGAGCCTCTCGGCTTCCTCCACCATCCGCTTTGTGGCAAGCGCCCTGGCATTGTTCATCATATCGTTGTACTTCGTAAGCTCTCCCCCAACCAGATTTTTCAGGCCTGCTCCGATGTCGCGGATCGCATTTACTGTCTGGATCGTACTTCCCTTTACCAGGCCAAGCATTTCCAGTTCTTTTCCGTAAATTGTTTCAGTAGTTACTAAGATCATCTTCTTCACCACTCCTTATCTCCCGTATCCGGGTAATCAATACATAAACCATTCCGACTCCCAGCAAGGCCAGTGGAATGGCCAGAAGCAAAAACCACAGGTTCCACTTTGCCGCCATCATCAACATAGCCCCATACACGATCAAGTATATCAGAAACAGAGCCGTTATGATGATGGGCGCTATCATTTTCTTCTTATGATCCGTGAAGCCTCACACGACTCTTAAGTCGCGTGCTTCCTACTCCCCGCCTTGCGGCGGGTCCCCCTTTAAGGGGTTCGGACTTCCTCTCCACCATACAGCCCGGGCTCAGCATCACGCTGCCGCAGCAGCGAGCGCCGCACTCAGGCTAATCAACGTGGATAAGGTGCAGGTGCTCCTCTTGCTGACTGAAGGGACTTTCGCCTCCAGCCGCTGCTTTACCGTTGCCGGCAAAGGCTTTATGAGCTCCCGGATGAAATACCGGGCGCCGATATTGTAGCTCGCGTTCAGGTCACAGTTGTATATCTTCCCTGTACTGAACTCGCAGATACTGTAGTTGTCCGCCGTCCTCTCCGACTCCCTGCCGCGCTTTACGCGTCCTGTGCCGTCGAAGGCCAGACGGCTCGTGTTCCATGCACAGACCGTGGAGATCCGGAGCCCCTCACGGTGCGCCTTCTGCTCCACCATCTGTTGGACATACCTGGCTCTCCAGTGATGCAGGCGCTGCTTCCCGGAGCCACGCTTTTTACCGCACACATCCAGGTGTTCCATGACGATGACGTCAACGTCATACAGCACAGCGGTCTTTACGATGAACTCCGCCGTCTTCACGGCAATGTCGCCGCTGATGCCCTTTGCACGGGCCCAGAGCCGGGGCATGCGCCGCGCCCCCTGCCTCTGCGCCTTTTTGATCCTGCCGATGGCCCTGCCCAGACGGTCGTTCTCTGCAGGGAGCTTTAAGAACTTTCTCCCCGTGACCGTGCCGTCCGGTCCCATGACGCAGCAGGTGCAGGCACTGTTGATCCCCAGGTCCACTGCCAGGATCCTCCTGGCGGATGCTTCCGTTTCCGGCAGTTCGACCGTTTCCTCAAAGGCAAAATCCAGGTACCACAGCTTTCCGCGCTTCTGCAGGGTCGGGACGCACTCCCTGCGGTTTTTACAGTGCCGGAGGATATAATCCACATCCCCTTTGCGGAGGCCGACCTCCAGCCAGTCCCACGTCCCCCTGGTGAAAACCTTGATGGATGCCGTATAGGTCCCGGTGCGGACGAACATGTTGTCCCTGTACATGGCAGGGTACACATACCCGGCCGAAGGCCTGCCCGGGCACCTGCCCCTGGCCCGGGGATCCGCTTCCTTCCAGTTTTTCAGGTTTGCCTTCCAGGAAGAGACCTTTCCGGCCGCTTCCGCAATGGCCGCCCGCCTGAGGTAGGACGGGAACTTATAAAAATCCTTCCCGAAATCATAGGGGACGGATGCTCTTCTTGAGGTCCTTACCGTAAAGGCTTCCACAGCATTCACCTTTCCCGTCTGCCCTTTGCATGTGGAAATACTGCCCCATTCCTTCGTGCAGACATGGATAAAAAAGTCCACCGCCTTACGGTAGATGTCCGCTGTAGCGGACAGAATCCTGCGGATGTCAGCAGACCTGCTGATCCTGACAGAGTATAAAGACATCTGTTTCACAGCGGTTACCTCCCTGCATAGCTCCGGCTCATTCCCCGCCGTGCTCCGCCCCGAGCACTTCCCTGTGGTACCTCCGGAGCCTTTCCAGATCCCTCGGCGGACGTCCTTTCCCGCTCCATTCCTTCTCCTTCTGGCTCTCGATATACTTCTCCACCTGCTCCCTGCTCCTGTCACTGACAGTCACAACGCAGTAGGAGGGATTCCAAAGATGTCCGCCCCAGAGTTTTTTCTTCATCTCCGGATGGAGCAGGAACAGGTGCCTGGCAAGACTGCCCTTTATGATCTTCACCATATCGGAGATATAGAACTGTGGTTTCGCGTCGATGAGAACATGGACATGGTCCGGCATGACCTCCATAGCCAGGATCCGGAAGCTGTACTCTTCTGCAAGATCCGTCAGAAGTCTCTTACAGTCATCATCCACCCCGGCGGTCAGCACGTTCCGTCTGTACTTTGTGCACCAGACGATATGATACTGGAGTGAATACACATATCCCCTACCATATGACAATGTGTTTTCATTGATATTATAAAGATTTCTTTCCATAAACAGAGTATATCATATGGGATTGTAATAGGCAAGCAAAAACCGAACATTTGTTCTTTATTAAATAATATATCGTCCCTGCAAATATCTGTTATATGTGTTGTGTTGTGCTATATGTTGTAATAAGAGTTGTAACGGGCGGGCGACCGGTTATGGCATAAATCTTTCCCTTTTATGGGGAACCAAATGCCGGCTAACTCACGACTCTTATGAAGTGACCTTTGTCAAGGGAAACATTCACATTCTTCCCCTGGCAGGCCACATGGTTTCGTTATGACGGCATCTTGAAAGAGCCTTGTCGTTAGAGTCCCCGGCAATTGGCCAAACTCTTATTCGTGGATTGGGTACCACAGGCTAATTGGTCCGCCGAGAGCCCTGCTATCTTAAAACGTGGATCACAATGAAGATGTGCCAACACAGTCGTGTCGCAGATGGCTCAGACCGCTATCTTGGCAAAGCTCCTTCGAGATACCGTCATGGCGCAGAATGTATGGGTTACATAGTTAGTGTTATGTACTGCAGGGAGCGGGAACGAAGTCAAGGGCTTGCCCGCGAAGCGGGTGCGGTTTATGTTCACGCCGAAGGCGGGAAGGATAAATAGCACCCTTGACGCAGTGACACGGAATACCCTCTTGCGAAGGAAAGGAACACCTTCCTTTCCTGCCACCCGGCGAGGGCGGGTCTGGGCAGAGCCCAGGAACAAAAGTTTCGCTCGCCTGTCCGGCGGCCTTTACAAAGGCCGGGAGGACCCGCCGGAGGCACAGTATCGGAGAGATCAGGGTTCTACCATACCGATATTATCTGTCATCATGCCCCACACAAAACACGCCAGTTCTCTGGCAACAGCTGTAACAGCAATATTTCTATGATGACCTCGATATATCATTTTATGGTATTTCCTGCGGAGGCGTTCATTTGCCTTATCAGCATATGCTATGACAGCCGGATCATTTCCTTTCTGTCTTGCCATCAGTGCTTTTGATTTTCGACCAATGCCGGCTCTGCATATGCATTGAGCTGCTTCTACCAATATCGTACGTGCGTGCTTATTCCCTGCTTTTGTGATACTGGTGCGGTTTACATTTTCTGAACTGGAATGCTCTCCCGGCGTAAGGCCGAGATAATGACTGTAGATGTTTCCTTTTGCAAACCTGTGGAAATCGCCGGTTTCCACAATGAGAGATAAAGCAGAATAGGTTTTGATCCCGATGTAACAACGAAGCTTTTTGACTTTTTCGATATATTCTTCCTCCGAGGCAAACTCTTCGATACGTGCATCCAGCCGTTCAAGTTTTTCAAACAGATATTGAAAGGTAAGCATGTACTCATTGAGGGTTTCTCGGTCAATACTGCTCAGTTCCAATTCTTTGAGCCATTTCAGATGATTTCCAGTCCATCTGGTTTTGGTATATTTGTGACCGTTCCGTAGGCAGATTGCATCGATTTGTTGTTTTACTATCTTTAGGAGATCTCTGTGATCGTCCCGCATACGAATGTAATCCCGGACATCTTCATCTTTGGATGTTGGAACATACACAGCTCTATAGCCACCATTGGCCAGGCACTTTGCTATCAGGTACGCATCGCGCTTATCTGTTTTGATGCGTTTCCCACCAGGCATTTCTATGGTCGATGGTGCAAGGATGACGCATTTGATGCCATGATCCTCCAGCTCGTGGTAAAGGGTATATCCGAGACACCCGGCTTCATACCCGCATGTGATGAAAAGCTGGTCTTCTTTATATTTTTGTTTCAGTTTCTCAATGATCTGCAGGATGTTCCAGCAATCAGGTTCAACCTGGACTTCATAAAGTAGATCCGGATCGCCTTCAAGTTTTGGTTCAACAACGCACAGCGTATAATTTGTGCTATGGACATCCATGCCAATTTTGAGTATTCTATTCATAGTGACCTCCTTTTGTATGCGGTAATTCCCACCATGTGGTTGTGGTTGATCACTATGGATTATACGGGTAAATCCACGATGATGCAAAATGGAGGTCACTTCATATTATCTGAAGTCACGAGAATGCGCCGGCTATTTTTCAAAAATATCAAGATCTTTTTACATTTCTGTAGAAATCGCATCTCTGATTTTGATTATTTTCTGCTATTATATTTACTTGCCGTAATTAGTTGAAATCATAGTCTAAATGATGTATACTCCAGTACAAGGAGGTGATGATTGTGACCGCGCTTGAAGCAAATCAGAAATACTACACAACCAGCGAGCTGAAAAATATGGGTTATTCTTACTATAAGATCGGTCAGATGGAAGAAACTGGTCAGCTGCACCGCATCAACAGGACCACGTACGAGAATCTCTCCTATACAGGCGATGAGAATGATTTCATCAACGCTGCTGCATATGTTCCGGACGGTGTGATCTGCCTGATGAGTGCCGCCCGATATTATGAGCTTACTAATTTCCTTCCCGATGTTATCGATGTTGCGATCGACCGGAAGAAAAAAGTCAGTACTCTTCC
>SVDE01000170.1 GCA_015057955.1 Lachnospiraceae bacterium
TATTGCTCATTCTCGGCATAGGTGTTCAGGATCCGGAAATAAGGTGCAGTCTGGTCATCGCCTTCGCCTTCTCCCTCTTTCCATGTGACTGTCGTTGTATAATGATTGATTCCCTCCTGTTCGATGGTATATGTCATGGTATTTTTGAGTGTCTCGATGAACTCTTCCTCGGTCAGTTCCCCTTCTTTGTAGCTTTCGGCAATCTCATCCTGCTGCTCTCCGATTGCCTTCATCTCAGCGTAGGTCAGCTCCAGACCAACGATCCATTCACCTTCAGCTTCCTCTTCCGGTTGGACGATGATCGGGTCACCATATGGCTCGCCGTTCTTCTTCCATTGTACCGTAACGCTTTCCGGACGTTCGCCCTTAGCATTGTTATCATCATCCCATTCGATTCGGGCATACACGACTGCTGTCTCCACCTCATGAGTATTGGTGACATTGAAGCCTGTGATCGCATTCTTCTCGCCTGATATCGCCTCTACGCCGCTGGTGTAACCGGAGGAGTATACTTTTTCATCAAAGCTGATCTCGTCCTCGACCAGTTTGTAGGCGATCAGATCGGCATTTTCATCATACCTTGGCCATGTGCCAAGATCAAATGACCATTTTCCGCTTTCGTTTTCGGTAACTGTTCCGCTTTCTACCTCTTCACCGTTGGCATACAGACGAAGCGTAACGGATTCCGGTCTGATGCTGTCCTTGTTATTCTCATCATTCCATGTGACGGTCCCGCTTGCGTTCACCTTGACGTCCGGTGTATGGGTCATGGTGATGGTGTAGCCTTCTTTTCCTTTACTGCCCGCCACATCCTCGACTGTGTATCCATCCGGGATGTTTTCTTCCTTCACTGAAGGTTTGCCTTTCAGCTCTCCGGACAGCATGATCGTCCAGTCCGGTGCTTCGATGGTCTTGTCAGTCTTCCGGACGCCGTTATCATATGTGATCGTGAGCTCGTCCGGTTTGATGTTATCCAGATCGTCAGCATCCTTCCACACAACTGTGACCGGCGTCTGCGTTTGATCGGACCACTGGGCGACGAATGTGACGTCTTTATCGATCTTACAGGTGTTATTCATGGTATAGGTCTTGCCATCAACAACAGCACCGTCGAGGTTAGTGCCGTCGCCAGTCGTGTTGTCGACTTGAGCCAGCCAGCCTTCGAACTTATCCGCCTGCGCGCCGCTGTAGATGCAGCCCGGGATCGTGATCGTCGAACCGCGCAGCACCTTATAGACCTGATCCACCGGCAGGTCTGAGCCGCTGAAATCACCGCACCTGACTGTGATCGTGCAGTAGTCCAGATCATCCGGGAAATTGGTGATCCAGACGTCCCGTAAATGATTCATTCTCGCGGCATCAATGCTGAACCAGCCAAAGTATGTGCCCTTTTTTGATTCGTTGACCAACCCATTTGATCCAAAAACTACCGGAAGAACATAGTTTTCGGCAAGCCCAACAGGCGTCTTCATAAATGAAGTATCTGTGGTGTTCGTCTGGATCCAGTTGAACTCTTTCATCTGGCCACCCATAGCATTTCGCGGAATCTCAGTCTTCATGGACTGGATAAATGTCCTGAGATTCTCCGCTCTGGCTGTATTATCCTTGTAATTGCCCGGCCCGGTCTCCACCGTTATGCCATCGGTATCTTTCTTTAGTCCTCCAATCGTATTTGCTGCATTATCACCTTTGCTGGGGAAAATAACGATCTTGCCTCGGCAGTCCTTCAGCTTCGGCCAGCGGGTAAATGTCTCGCCGACTTTACCATCCTCCCAATAGACATAGGACTCCCCGGTGGAAGGGTTGATCTCTGCTGACAGTTCTTCCATGATGCCGGAGAAGCGCTTCAGAGGTCCATAAAAGGACTCTCCATCCTTCGCATCGGTCTCCGCGCGGGCATCGATAATAATAGTCTCCGTCGGGTGGTTCCTTAAGAACTCTTTCATACACTCAAGTTCCTCAGCCACACTCAACATTTCGTCTTCCTCGTTCAGGGCATAAAATGTTCCTGCAGCGCTGCGGCCATGGCACGCCCAGAGGTTCACACCGTCATCCTTGTAGACCGGTATTGTGGAATCGTTGTAGCCAATAATACCGGTAGCGGTCGCAACAAGCGGGCCCGCGACAGGACCGACGACCGGTATACAGCAAGCTATAACAGTAGCCCCTAATGTAAGCGGCCATATCTTCTTCTCGCCCTTGCAGTAATAGGTTTTCATGCGGATATCGAAGAATCTGGCGCCATGATTCAGCTGTTCTTCCAGATATTCTCTTTGTGTCTTTGCCTGAGCGGCTCCGAACTTACCGCTCAGGCATCCTTTGTGCGAGACATTGTTCATAGAGGTGTCGTGGGTGCCGGGTATGTTGATCTCGTTCAGATACCGCTCTCCCGAGACTCCGGCCATCCAGTAGGCCGGTCCAAGCCTCCCCACGTTGGTAATAATTCTCTCGCTTCTCTTCAGAAACTTGCTGTCCTCGTCGAGATCCACCGCAAGGTAGCCTTCCGTACCCTGCTTTGTCACCATATACCCTTCATTGGAGAAAAAGTATGTATCAGGAGTCGCGCTTGCGCCCATACTAAGCTCAAATAATATTGTGAATTTACCGGGGCCTTTTGTACGTGTCAAGCCGATGTTGGCTCCGCTCTCAAGAGGATGGTCCTGATTTATGAACAACACCATTGAGCCGGGCAGGTACACGTCCGAGCCCGCGTTCTCCGCGATGACGGTGTTTCCTCCCACGCTCATGGCCTCGGCGTAACCTTTATCTTCGAAGTAGACTCCGCCGCCGACCGCAGCCGTATTGCCCGTCACCTTCGTATTGATCAGCCTGAGCCCGCCGCTGTTTTTCGTCACATAGATTCCGCCGCCGTTTCCGCCAACACTGTTGTTCTTTACCGTACAGTTTTTCAGGGTTGCGCTGCCTTTGTTGATGTAGATGCCGCCGCCTTTGCCATCCGTACTTTTTCCGTTGTCACAGTTTTCAATAAGAACAGAATCTGCATTAAATGTCGCCTGGTCTGTATCCACATAGACCCCGCCTCCGGCGACTGTGTATTTCAGGCAGTTATTATTTGCGATCCTGCCTCCTGTCATCTGGACTGTGCCTTTTTTCAGGTAGATCCCGCCTCCATACCCATATATGCAGCCGTCGATGATGTTGGTTTTGCTTATATTCAGCACCCTGTCCTTGTTATCAGCATCCACATAGATGTTGCCTGTACTATAATTCAGATATGACCCACTATCTTTCACTTCGCATTTTTTGATATAGGAGTTGTCGTTTCCAAGCACGATATAGATAGCCGGTCCTCCTTCTTCGCCTGAATCATTATCCAGAAACTTTACGTCTTCAAGCTGGATACTTCCACTCTTGGCGCAGTAGATAGCGCCTCCACGCTCCTCGCATGTGTTGAAGTTAAAGACTCCTCCCGTCATGATCAGGGTTCCTTCGGTATAGATTGCGGCACCTTTTTCGGAGGCATAGTTGTTCAGAATCGTACCGCCCTCAATCCGACAGACACCCCCTTCTGAGATGTAGATGCCTCCGCCGTTATAGGCAGCTCCTTTTTTGATGGTTCCACTATCATTGCCGCTGGAATCTTTTACCGTGAGATCTCCGCCCTTATGGACGTCTAACACATGATTGTACTTTCCGGTGTCCCAACCATCGTCATCTCTGGCCGCATTGATGGTCTTTCCGTTCAGATCAATGACGATTTTTTTATTCTTATTGATCTCTATTCGTTTATTGTTTGAACTGTCCGGTCTCTTGATATCACCGGAAAGCCTGATGGCAGTGGACTTATTATCCGGGGCGTTTTTGCACGCATTATATAGCTCATCCCATGTCGAGACCTGTATAGAGTCATCCGCATCATCTGTCGGAGCGTCTGTCACGATGATGACATATTCTGCGCCGCCGATGGTGACCTTCAGCCACTCCTGCGTGTAGAAAGCCTGATGTGAGGTCAGTGTCCATACGCCCTCATCCTCAGATACCGAAAACAGTTCTTCATTGCTGACTTCGGCAGATTCCACCTGACCGGTCAGGCCTGCTTCTTCCATGATCTCAGTAAGGGGCACAGACTCATCGCCCTTCAGTACATACTGCTTGTCTTCATAGGTGAATTCCACGGTATAGAGCGAGAACCCGCCCGCCTCCACCGTTACGGTCTCGTCTTCCTCATTCACACTGGCTTCCAGAGTTTCCGCAGTCATCTCACCTGCTTCTTCTCCCTCTGTGACCTCCGTAATATGGTACACTGCCGGTACAAGGTTCTTGTCTGCTGCCGGTGCCATAGCAAAGGAGACTTCTGCCCTTTTACCATCCGCAGGCTGAAGCTCGCTGCCATCCGCATCGATCACTTTGATGTCGTAGGTATAAGAAAGCGCCGGATTCGTTCCGTCAGGACGGATCGCGTCCACTGCCTCATCTGCCTTCTTCTGCCAGCTTTGATCCAGCTTTTCAACGGAAAGGACCGCGTCTGCCGGGAATACCCCCTCTTCCGCACTAACAGTGATGATAACATCATCCACTGCTTCCGACTGCTCGAATGCTGCCTGATTCGAAGCATCTGAATTCTCAGATGCAGCCTGATCCGTTTTTTCAACATCCTGCACGATCTGCTCGTCGCTCTGAGGTGCTTCCGCCTCACTGCCCACGGCAAATGAAGCAGAAGGTGCTAATGAAACGACCATCATAGCTGCCATCATCACAGAGATGATCTTATTCGTGAAAGTCTTCTTCATTTCAGTTTTTTCTCCCTTCACACAAAAAAGACACAGCAACACACTGTGTCTGTACTATCAGCATTCCTGAAAAAGGCCGAACTTACCCTGCTGTCTGTCTGTCTGTCTGTCTGTCTGTCTGTCTGTCTGTCTGTCTGAGCTTAGGCTGACATATC
>SVDE01000049.1:0-461 GCA_015057955.1 Lachnospiraceae bacterium
CTTCTTAAACCATTCAGCAGCTCTCTTTGGCATGCCTCTCCAGAGTTCAGCATTCATCGGCTGCTCCATGTCTTTCGTGGCATATCTGTAATCATTTACACGGCTGATGTATTTCTCATCCTGCTGTTCAGAATTCTCATCTCCCAGTGTTCCTGCAGCAACGCGCAGAAGAGATGCGTATTGCTCACTGACAGTATGCAGTTTCAGATCGTCCATGAAAAGCTTCTTGAGCGGGCGCTTAGCCAGATTGCTCATGATAGTCCTGTTTTCATAGGACATTGTCTTCCACATTCTCGCTATTTCCCATGCTCTGTCCACTGCTGTACCCTTTGCAACAACTTCACTTACCATTCCCCAATCAAGGAGCTGCTGAGCTGTAACCTGGCGGGTCGTCATCATATAATAGTTGCCTCTCTTGGTTCCAAGATAGTGCTGGAACATAAGTCCCATTCCATCTCCCG
>SVDE01000049.1:471-18363 GCA_015057955.1 Lachnospiraceae bacterium
GTACCAGACCGCCCTGTGCATGAGGCACTTCGATCTTGGTATCTTCTGTTACGATGGTAACGTCGCAGAGCATGGCGCTGTCCCAGTGAAATCCGGGTCCGGGCATGACTCCGATTGTAGGTACATCCAGGTCGAATACCATGTTCTTGATAAGATTTGTATCATCAAAATACTGATGCTGGAATCTCTGTGTCGGGAGCTCTGCATATGTTTCCCAACCGTTTGCGTCAGACTCGATCATCCAGTTATCACCGATATGGGTGAAGATGATTATCTCATTCTTATAGTCCAGTGACAGTACCCTGACGAGCTGACCGATTGCTCTATGGCTCATGCCGCTGTGATGCATCGGGCCTCCGTTAGTATGCCAGGTAACCTGAACTATACCGTCTTCTCTTTTCATGTCAGCGAAATTCTTAAACCACTCTTTGTACTCCTCGAATTCCGGTAACTGCACATAAGGTGCCAATGGCTTATTTGACATTTTGTTCCTCCTCTATAATATTTGTAGTTTATTTTCCACCCATTGCTTTTGCAGCAAAGTATGTTGTTCCATATTCTGCAGCTGCGTTGGCCATGGCCTGGTTAAGCATCTCCGGTGTTATCTGTTCAATGGCATTTACCACTGCGTCCCGGTCAAGTGGTTTGAGATTCAGCATCTCTCTGGCCTCTTTACTGGTTGCAACTTCATTACCATATGCATTCACAGCTCTGACCGCTCTTTCAACCAGCATAACATTGGTCGCCAGGATCTTATTTCCGTCTTTATCCTTGCCGTAAACCACGTTATCTTCCATTCCCACGCGGATATGTCCATCATTTGCCAGCATGGAGAACATCACAGGCAGATGTCCCTTTCCGATGCCAAAGCCGGATATCGTTACTTCTTTGGGCAGGTCATCCTGTGCCTGAAGCCTCTGAATATACGAGAGCATTTCCTGTACATCTGCCGGGGTTGCCGCCATTCCTCCCACTACTCCCAGGCAAAGCTGGAAGTGAAGAGGTGCCTTAACAATACCTTTTTTCCAATATACGCTCACCGCTCTGATCATCCCCATGTCAAACACTTCAAATTCAGGTTTGATATCTCTTTCCTGATACAGGGTTCCGAGTGTGGTAAGAAATGTAGGCGAGTTTGAAAATATTCCTCCCGGTATTCCCCAGTTAAATGATCCTGCGTCAAATGTTCCCATCTCAATCCCGGGAACCATCTTATGATGAAGCATGCGGACAGCGTTGCCATATGGTGAGTCATCTGAAACTCTGTTGTCTCCCGAAGAAGTGCAGTTGATTATCACATCACAGTCAGCATATTTCGTTCTTATAAGTTTTATGGTCTCATAGAATTTCACAGGATCCATTACCCCTGCGCCCTGATCATCACGCATATGAAGATGTACTACAGCCGCACCCGCTTTCCAGCATTCATACGCGCAGTCTGCGATTTCTTCAGGTGTTTCAGGCACATCATAACCCTTGGGTGTTATTGCTCCTGTAAGTGCTGCGGTTATTATCGTTTTTGCCATTAAATCCCTATCCTTTCCTTTTTCACAGTCAGTCAATCATCTGAGAAAAGTATACAATTTACATTTTTACAGTGGAAATTCCAAGAAAAAGGCCTGTTATGTCAAAATCACATGACCACCGGATAATAAAAAAGGGACAGATCCGTTTTCTGTCTGATCTGTCCCTTTTTTGCTCTTTCATGCAAGTACTATCAAGCCATTGCAGCATTTATGCCGGCTTCTCTTCCAAGTGTCACAGCCATGCCGATCGAAACGCCTGCGATCGGTGTTGAATACTGCGGACCGAATCTCCTTCCGCAGCAGTTGCCTGTTGCGAACAGTCCCGGGATCCTTTTGTAATATTCATCAATGACCTGCTGTTTTCCATCAGTCACCAGCCCTCCTACCGTTACCATCATGGATCCGATCTGAGGCGGTCTGTTTTCCTGAAGGAACAGTATTCCTGTCAAAGGATCCAGCAGCTTTTCGTCTCTTCCGAAATCCTCATCTCTTCCTGCTTCACAGAACGAATTATATCTGTTTATGGAATCGATCAGATTTTCTGTTTCAGTCTGATCAAGACCGGCATTTTTTGCCAGTTCTTCAGGAGTTTTTCCGTAAAAGATCTTTTTCTTTGCCCTTTTTGAAGGTCCGTTTGCAGGACCTGTTTCCATCTCATAGACACCGTCATCATGTGTTCTGGCATATTCGATCAGTGCATTGATGTTATCAAACGCACCTTTCTCTGCGGGATCAAATCCGGCATGGCAGGGCACAGAAAAACTCAGTTCATTTTCAATGCAGTGCTCATCATAGAGATTGAACATCCTGCCCCTGACATGCTGGTTCGGAGCTATGCCTACGATCTCCCTGACACCGAACACCTCATTGCAGAATCTCTTAAGCTCTCCATCCAGCCAGACTGCACCAAAAGGACAGACTCCCATGAGGGTAACGGTATTCCCTCCCATGGCAGGAAGCGGTCTGCTCTCAATGCGGGCACCTGCCCAGACTCCCATACAAATTCCGCTGCCATCGCGTCCGGTGTTCTTTCTTTGCGGTTCTCCGGGCATGTACAGATCAGAAACATCGCACACCAGATCATTTACCATTTCCTGGTTTCCTGCGAAATCTCCCGCGGCAAGTATTACGCCTTTTGCCGCATTTACACGGATAAAACGCCCCTGTGCATCTTTCGCGATGACTGCGCATACACGGCTTTCTTCTTTAACCAACTGCACTGCGGATGTCCCGAATCTGACTTCGCCGCCAAGCAGTTTTGCTTTCTCCTGGTTCATGAGCATAAGCTGTGTAAGTGAAGGGAATCTGTGATCTCCGAACATCCCGGGAAACTGGGCAGTACCATACCAGTAATGAAATCCGTTAAGTGAAAAGTCGCCCTTCAAAGCTTCCCTGCTATATCGGTTGTCGATACCTTCCTCCCAGAACGCGACACGCACTGCGCTCATGTCTTCAACCATGTCAGTAAGCCAGTCAAAGTTCTCACCTGATCTTTTGGCAAATGTCATTACCAGTTCAGGATTTGCCCTGTTGGCAGCCCGGTGCATCCATTCGTTAAAGAATACTATCGGATCAATCTTGGGGACTCCCCTGCTTTCCAGAAATTTTGAGTTGATGTGACCGATATCACGGCCCCAGACAGAATAATGTTTCTCATCTGCGCGTTCAAGCGCCACAACTCTGGCGCCGGATTCCGCTGCCGCCCTGAAGGCGGCAGTACCGGAATATCCCAGCCCTATCACAACTATATCAGTATTGACAACTTCCGAAATCTCATCCTGTGGGATCGCCTCAGGCATGTCTTTCCAGCTCATCCGAAACCTTCCTTTCACATTAGATCTACAGCATCAGCACAGCACCGTATGCCTGAATGTTTCCATACATCAGCTCGCTCTTATCAGTATCGGGATCGCAGTCCCCTGCCAGATAGAACTGCGGAGTGCAGGTGCTGTAGCGCAGTGCTTCCTCTGTAAGCGGTTTGTATCCACCGCTGACCACAACGCTGTCGCACTCTATAGTGTGTTCATTTCCGTCCTTGTCTTTGTAAGTAACGCTCGTAGGTGTTACCTTTATAGTCGTTGCTTCAAATACAGGTTTGAGATTGTCATAGATGTACCATGCAGCGCCGACACCGCCATAACCTTTTTCAGGAACAATGTATTCAAACATGGTATGAGGTCCGTGCGGTCTGGCTTCTCTGGGCATGAGAACCTTTCCTCTGGTCAGTATTGTCACATCTTTTCCGATCGATGCCAGATACATGGCGGTCTCAGTGCTTACAGTTCCTCCTCCGACTAAAACGACTTTATTTCCGATGTTTGCCTTCTGCATGTAAACATCCTCGTTTGACCATACTCCGCTGCTGTCTGCACCTTCTACAGGCGGACGTTTCTCTGCGGAACCTGTGCATGCGATCACTGCTTCAAATCCCTGCTCTTTGAGGTAATCCGGTTCCGGAGCACAGTTCAACACCACTTTAACACCTCTGCGGCCAAGCTCATCTATGCACCATGCCCTGTACTGGTCTATCGGCCACTGCTGCGGATATAAAGGAGCATAATAAGCTGTTTTTCCTCCAAGTCTGTCGCTCTTTTCAAACAGAGTAACATTATGACCTCTTTCAGCTGCCATACATGCTGTACGCATTCCGATAGGGCCACCGCCTATGACTGCGACTTTTTTAGATTTCTTTGTACCTTTGTCAATGACCGGCATATGGTTAGCCAGCGCATTCTTCGGATTCACAGCACATCTTCCAACTCCGTTCGGATGAGTATGGCATTTGTTGCATCTGATACACGGTACAGGAGCCTCCTCTCCTTCAGTTCTGAGTTTCTGGATAAGACGCGGTTCTGCCCTCAGAGAACGGCCGATACTGATCACATCTACATAACCTTCCTTAAGTATGGCCTCCATCTCGTCGGGATCTCCGAATCCGCCGTTTACCGCGATTGTCCCTTTAAACCCGGATTCTCTCAGCTGTTTTGCCCATTCAAGGCAGGGATGCACTCCGGGTCTGCTGTTGTATCCGCAGTTCTGGTATCCCACACCGCTCTGCTCCCTGACTTCCACCATGTCAACATAAGGCTCTACCAGTTTACAGAAACGTATGAATTCATCGGTGGTGTATCCGTGCGGGATCAGTGCATCATGTCCGTAAGGTGAATTACCCATGAGCGCGATCTGAATGATGAACCTGTCGCCGCAGGCTTCCTTTATCGCCTGATACAGCTCAAGCTGGAATCTTCCTCTGTTTTCAATCTCTCCGCCGTACTCATCATCACGTACGTTTGTTGCTGCATCAATGTATCTGTCTGCCCTGACACTGATGCCGTCCCATCCGGCTCTTTTGTACTTGACGCAAAGCTTGACCATCTCCTTGATCACGTCCTGGATCATCTCCTTGGTAGCGCAGCGTTTCTTCATTTCCTCGAGAGTAAGACTGCCTCTCTTCTGCTTCCAGTCATTCATGGCTCCGTTATCAGCTCTTTTAAGCCTCGGATCATCAACCGGAGGGAACAGAGAACCTACGTCTCCGCCTGCGTAAGTGTATCCTGCGGGGAATCCGAATACCGGAGCTATCCTTGCAAGAAGCTTGGTGTGATACAGATGAGATGCTGCTGCCTGCTGCTGCAGTCCGCACCAGACTTTCTCATCGTCATAATCAAAATGCGTACTGAAATCCTTTTCGTTAGGATCCGTTGCATGCTTTCTCGGAGCTGCACCGCCGCCCCATTTGTCAAACTGGGCAACATTCATAAGTGAAGCTCCCGCATATCCGAATTCGATCATGTCGTCGATCATCTGTTCAGTAGGATACTGCGGCACACCGTTTACTGCTGTCTGCTGAGCATTGGGGTAGATCACTCTGTTCTTGAGGACTACACCATTTTTCATGACATGCGGTTCAAAAATCTTCTGATACTTAAGTTCCATTCTTGCACTCCTTTTATTTTATCTTTTATTATTAACTAATTTACGCCTTGAGATATCCTGAGGCCTCTCTCTTTCCAGTTAACCAGGAAATAATAGAGTGCCCCCGGAATGGCGGATACGTAAACTCCGAGACTGTATCCTACAAAAAGCCCCATTGCCCCAAGATTGAGCACGACCCCCAACAGCAGTGTGGAAGCGATCCTGCCTACAACAGCGTCAGCGATGCCGATCAGCATTGATATCTTTGTGTCCCCCACGGCTATGATAAGTGAATTAAAGGTTCCCATTGTTACCATTGCAGGCATTCCTATGGCCATCGCAATGAACCACCGTAAAGCATAATCCAGAACGGCTTCTTCATTAGTAAATATGCCAAAAGCAGTCCTGGGAAATAACAACAAAATGACCATAAAGAAGACCTGGATCACTGAACTTATGACTATGGAGCTTCTGACAACCTGTTTTACCCTGTCATACTGGCCTGCTCCAAGGTTCTGACCCATCATGGCCGCTGCTGCCTGCGAGATCGACATTGCTATGGTATTCGGTATATGGTATATTCTCATTCCCACACCGAACGCTGCCGATACAATGACTCCGAGCTTATTTATAAATGTATTTACAAACAGCACTGATATTGTTACTGCGCTTCCGCAAAGCATCATCGGCAGCCCGAGCTGCACCTCAGCAGCCGCGGCCTCAGGGTAAATACGAAACTCTCCTCGTTTAAAATCACAGCAATATTCTTCTTTATGCCTGAGCAGGAAAACCAGACTTATGGCAACAGATACCGCCTGCCCGATGATAGTTGCCCAGGCACAGCCTGCTGTTCCCCACTTGAACAGTCCTGTGAATAGAAGGTCAAGCAGAATATTTGTAACAGAGGCTATTGCAATAAAAATGAATGGATGTCTGCTGTCTCCCATCCCGCGGAACACAGCTGAAAGCATATTGTAAAATGCTGTAAATATCATGCCGCCGGCGCAGATGACCATATAATCCACAGCCATCTGAAATGCCTCTGCGGGGGTACTCATTAGATTTAACAGAGGCTTCAGGAAAATGATAACTATGATTCCCATTGCTATGGCAGATATCCCAATGAGAAATGCCAGAGTTGAGATGGCTTTTTTCACTTCGTTCCTTTTTCCCGCGCCTACAAACTGAGCCACCAGTATCTGGCCTGCCGTAGAAAAACCTGTACATACGGTAATGCTGAGGTTCACGAGATTGCCTCCGGATGCCACCGCGGAAATGCCTGCCGAACCTACAAACTGTCCCACAACTATCGTGTCAACAGTGTTGTAAAGCATCTGCATCACCGATGAAAGCATAAAAGGAACCGCGAAAAGTATCAGTGTCTTAAATATATTTTCATGAAGCAGATCTTGTTTTGCTGATTTTTGAAACATCCGTTGATTCCTTATACGCTGTCATTCTTTTACAACATATTTTCTGGTCTTCCATTTTCCAGAAGCCAGATAGATACCGGCAATTATCATGGGAACAAATCCGGTCACTGCGTTTCCCAGCCAGAATCCCCTGTATTCCATTCCAAACACAAGCCCGAACAGAAGACTCAGTCCCACACGCAGAACCAATGCGTCGAGAAGTGCCACGATCAGGTTGATCACATGATTTCCGCTGCCGTTTATGAACGCAGTTGCGCTGGTTCTGGTCGCATTTGCAAAAAACATCACGATCAGGATAGGTACATACTCCATGGCAACCGGCAGGATATTGCGATCGTTAGTGAATATCATAAATATCTGCTCAGGGAACAGTAAAAGCACCAGGCCGAATAGAGCCGCAGCCCCCAGACAGATGGCAAATATCGTTATTATTATCTTCAGCACTCTGTCATACTTTTCAGCTCCGATATTCTGACCGATCATGGACCCACCGGAACTGCTGAAAGAATTTCCAACAACTGTAGCGATACTGCTGATACGCGTGCCTATGCTGGTAACAGAACATACTATCAGACCGTAGCTGTTGATATAAGAGTTTGTAAAGAGCTTTGAAAGCTGTACTGCCGATGACCGTATGGCCATGGGAATGCCAAGCTTCAAAATACTTTTAAGAATGCTGCTGTCTATGCGGAAATCGCTGAGCGAAATGTCAAATCCCAGATTATCCCGGTTATTTCTCAAGAAGATCAGGGCGGACGTAAAACAGATGATCTGACTCAGAACTGTTGCAAGGCCTGCGCCAAATGCTCCGAGACGGAAAACGACCACAAACAGGATATCCAGCCCTATATTGCAGCATGACGAGATTATAATAAAAATGAGAGGATGCTTGGAATCACCTATCCCCCTTAATAGCCCTCCTACAACATTATACCCGTAAACGACTACCAGCCCCGCCATAGTGACTGCGCAGTAAGAGGCTGCCTCTTCAAATGCTTCCGCAGGCATGTTCATTACTGAAAGGAAAGCCCTTCTGAACACAATTCCCGCTGTAGTCAGTACTGCTGCAGTTATGAGCAGGAATACGGAAAGTGTTCCTACTGTTTTGCCTATCTGCTCTTTTTTTCCGGCACCGATATTCTGGGATATAATGATCTGAGCTGCTCCTGACAATCCCATGACGACGATCGTCAGGAATCCCGTCAGCTCACCGCCTACCGAGACAGCAGAAATTCCTATGTTTCCAAGGGACCTTCCGACTACTATGCTGTCAACGGTGTTGTATACCAACTGCAGGATATTAGCAAGGAACATGGGAAGTGTAAATCTAAGTAATTTTCCCCAAATGCCCCCGCTCGTAAAATCCTGCAATAATTGTTTTTTCATATATTATTGTCTTCCAACTGTTTTTCCATCCACTTACCCACATAATCATATGTTGTCTTTAACGTATCACCATATTTTTCTTCGTTTCCACGGTCCGGGCAATACATGTGTGTAGCACCTTCAACAAACGCAATTGTCACATCGTCAGAAGTTGCTCTTTCAGCAATGCCTTCCACGCAGGCAAACTCACATCCTCCTGTCATTCCCATAAGGAGCAGCGGAGCTTTAACACCTTTTATGTTTCCTGTTGAAGTACTGTATGAGCTGTCCCAGTCAACCCCGTAGACCGAGGTGGCATCATAATACATGTGGTCCGTGCGTACGCACCATGAGTCAAGAAAGCCGCTGATAGTTGTCCTCAGCATTCCTTCACGATAATTGCGTGTCATGCTGCGCCAGTTGTAAGGCTTCCTGACTGTTTTTATTATTTCCATGGAAGTCTGTCCGTCCTTTTTCAGCAGCAGGTATTCCTTCTTTGTTGAAGAAAACAGTGTGGTATCCTGTGCAAACAGCCGGTTATTGAAAAAACTGTTTCCGCCTCCTGTTATAAGGAATGGTTCTTCATCTTCATAAAAACCCTTGCCTGCGCGGATAAGTGTCTCCCTGTCGAGAGCGTATGCGATAAGGCGGTTCATGCGCTCACCCTGTGCATTCTGGTATTTTCTTAAAAACTCTTCGCTGTAATGGCATCCTTCAGGGTCAAATCCGTTTTTCGGATTGAACATGTCCAGTTCAGGATCTATGCTGTCCGGGTTTCCCTCTTCCATGAGAGCACCGTCAAGTCCGAACATGCACATTACGGCGTTACCCCAGTTCGGATCGATCAGCATTACACCATCCGCAGGTATAAGATCCAGCTTTGCTACTCCAAATCCCGGAGGTCCGGGGATCTTATCCGGGAACTGGACGATCAGTCCCGGCTTCTGAAAGACTGAAGCTCCGTTTTCAGCAACATTCTGATAACCGCTCATAAGAGTTGCTCCGCCGCTGTGCCCGAACAGGAAGACTTTTTCAATTCCCGGAAGGGAACGGAGGTGTTCCACCATTCCCTTCACGGTCATCATCTTCATCATAAGGGGCTGCGAGCTGTGGACAGAAGCACACATTACAGTAAAGCCCCGCTCAGCGAGCTCGGTTCCTGCGGAAAATGTCATATAGTTTGAGTCGGAATGCATGACCGCTACTCCGATGCCCTTACGTTTTTCCTTTGTCCTGTTCTCATAAAGCACCGCAAGGCTGTCGCGTCCTACACATATCAGACTACAGCTTACATTTTCTGTTTCAGTATGTTCGTATCTCATTTTTTAACCCTGTTTCACAAATTATAAAAGAACTACTGCTCCATATGCCTGAAGGTTGCCGCTCATCAGTTCAGATGAGCGTATGTCACAGTCTCCTGCCATGTAGAACTCATCAGTGCATGTTCCGTATTTCAGCGCCTCACCGGTAAGCGGCTCGTATCCTCCACTCACAACGACACTGTCACATTCTATCACAGTCTCAATTCCGTCTGAATCAACATAAGAGACGCTCTTAGGTGTGATCATGGTCGTTGTCACTTCATAAACAGGCTTAAGATTATCATAGATACCCCAGGCAGAACCTACACCGCCATATCCCTTTTCAGGATCGATAAACTCAAACTGTGTGAACGGACCATGCGGTCTTGCCTCATT
This sequence comes from Lachnospiraceae bacterium, assembly GCA_015057955.1. Lineage (GTDB taxonomy): Bacteria > Bacillota > Clostridia > Lachnospirales > Lachnospiraceae > RGIG5612. The sequence goes on from SVDE01000049.1 coordinate 10,408, forward strand.
TCTCATCAATGTGTAAGCACGGGTAAGGATCGTGACATTTTTACCGATGCTTGCAAGATACATTGCGGTTTCCGTGGCAACAGTTCCGCCGCCGACGATCACGATATTCTGACCAAGCTCGGCTTTTCCTTCATATACGTCCTGATCAAGCCATACACCGGCCGCATCCGCACCCTGGATGGGCGGGCGCTTTTCCTTTGATCCTGTGCAGGCTATAACTGCGTCAAACCCTTCCGCAGTCAGTTCTTCCGGCTCAGGAGCACAGTTAAGTCTGACTTTAACTCCTCTTCTGTCAAGTTCATCTATGCACCACAGACGGTAGCGGTCCATCGGCCACTGTGCCTTATAAAGCGGAGCATAAAATCTGGTCTTTCCGCCAAGAGCTTCATCCTTTTCGAATAATGTAACATCATGACCTTTTTCCGCCGCCATGCAAGCAGCACGCATGCCGATAGGCCCGCCTCCGATCACGGCAACTTTCTTAGGGTGATCTGTAGGCTTTTCAATGACAGGAAGATGGTTTGCCAGAGCATTTCTGGGGTTGACGGCGCAGCCTGCGATGATCGGTTTCGAAGGTTCGCAGTGGCACTTGTTGCATCTGAGGCACGGAGTCGGCTGCTCTTTGCCTTCCGTACGGAGTTTCTGTATGAATCTGGGCTCTGCGCGCAGTGCTCTTCCGATACTGATAAAGTCAACAACTCCCTTTTCAAGGATCTCTTCCATCTCAACAGGATCAGCAAATCCGCCATTCACAGCGATAGTACCCTTAAACCCTGCATTTCTGAGGTCCTCAGCCCACTTAAGACACGGATGGTCATGAAGAGTGCTGTTGTATCCGCAGCACTGATAACCCACACCGCTCTGCTCTCTGACTTCAACAATGTCTACCACATCTTCAACAAGCATGCAGAAACGTATGAATTCTTCCTCACTGTAGCCATGAGGGATCAGTCCGTCATGTCCGTAAGGCGAATTACCCATGAGTGCTATTTCTATTATAAAATCTTTTCCGCAGGCTTCCTTTATCGCTGTGTAAAGCTCAAGCTGGAATCTGCCGCGGTTTTCGATCTCTCCGCCGTATTCATCTTCTCTTATATTTGTAGCAGCGTCTATGAAACGGTCCGCTCTGAAGCTCATTCCATCCCAGCCTGCTTTTTTATATCTCTTACAAAGATCCACAAGATCCTGGATGACGTCCTTTATCATCTCCTTAGGAGCGATCCTGGCCTTCATCTCCTCCATTGTCATCGTGGGTCTCTTATGCATGAAATCATTCATGCCGGATTTTGCCCTCCTGAGCCTCGGATCATTCTCAATTGGAGGGAACAATGAAGCAGCATCGCCTCCCCAATAGCTGTAACCCTTCGGGAATGCCGGTGCCAGCTTAACCAGAAGTTTGGTGTGACGGCAATGCGCAGCAAATGCTGTCTGGGAAAGATAATTCCATGTTCCCGGAAGACTGTAGTCAAAACCCGGCATCTCGGATTTCTTTCCTGTATGCTTGTTGGGAACGGCTCCACCACCGTGTTCATCAAACTGACCGAAGCACATAAGGGATGCTCCGCTGTATCCGAATTCCATCATGTCATCTATCATTGCAGGTGTGGGCCACTCTTCGGGGCCTACCACATAGGTCTGCTGGGCATTAGGATAGATGATCCTGTTTTTTAGCACATCACCTGTTTTCAACTGATATGGTTCAAAGATTTTCTTATACATTTCTCCCATTATTCTTACCGTTCCTTTCTATATGACTCATCTGTCAGGATCGACATAACTGTTTAATGACCTGTCGGGGTCTGCCCTTCTTTTTGCCTTACTGATCAGGTAGCTGCACAGACATAAAAACAGACCGACCAGAAACAGCACTCCTCTTGGGAACAGCGGTTTATCTTTGCTTCCCTGGACTTTTATCCTGTCAGTGCTTACCGTTGATGCTGTATGATCACCGCTTTTAAGATAATCGGCCAGGCAGTCGGCAAGTCCTTTGCCGGTGCTTTCATATTCAAGCACCTTGTATCCGTAGCTGCCGGAAAGCATCTCCTCTGTAGCACACAGTGTAAATGTGCTGTAGCTGTCATGTCTGTTATATGGCACTTCACCGATATAAAGGTACTTAATGCGGCTGCCTTTAGGCGCGGCAATGTCATATTGTGTCCTGATCCCTGAGATCTGGGGAAATCCGTCAAAAACCGAAGCCTCTTTATCGGTCTTTTCGTCTTCGCCTAATACAATGTTTTCCACTCCATGCTCCAGCATGTCCCAGATATCCTCTGCAGTGACGACAGCAATGGCAACCGGTTTATTTTCCGTAAACACGTCGACCACTTCCCCGTAAGTCACCGGGCCCTGGTCCAGCACATGTATCAGATCTCCTCCGTTTACCACTGCAATATCGGTTTTTCCCGCTTCCCTCAGCGCATCAGCAGCAAAGTCCCCGAGAGCGGTCTCTGAATAAAGCGCTCCCTGAGACTTTACGCCGGTGATGAAGGAGCTTATTGTGCAGATCACTTCGCCTTCATCATATGCGAAAGTGCTTTGCTGCAAAACAAGCAGGAAAAAAATTATGGCAATTGTTGTTATCAGGACTGTTTTTTTCATTCTATTCTGATCAAAGGCTATTAAGCTCCCTGACCCTGTGGCATGCCACAAAATGATCAGGCAGCACCTCTTCAAGTGCAGGTGTTGTCTGTCTGCATTCATCCTTCGCATGAGGGCAGCGGGCTGCAAACCTGCATCCCGGTTTGGGCTCGATCGGACTGACAAGCTCGCCTTTCATTATCTGCCTTTTCTTCTCATAATGTATGCTCGGGACAGGGATCGCAGACATCAGGCCCTGAGTATACGGATGGAGCTGTCTTAAGAACAGTTCTTTTGAAGATGCTCTTTCAACCGTGCATCCCAGGTACATGACCATGATGTCATCCGATATATGTTTTACGACTGACATGTCATGAGTAATGAAAAGATATGCCATTCCGGTCTCATCCTGGATGTCCATGAGCAGGTTAAGTATCTGCGCCTGAATACTTACATCAAGTGCCGATACGGGCTCATCACATACAATGAATTTGGGATTAAGTGAAAGAGCTCTGGCAACACCGATCCTCTGTCTTCTTCCTCCGTCAAGTTCATGAGGGTATGCATACATGAATCTTCTTGCAAGACCTACTGTATCCATAAGTTCGCAAATGCGTTTCTCAAGTTCACCCTTACCCTTGCAAAGATGATAAACCTTAAGAGGGTCGGCAATGAGCTCTCTTACACAATAACGGGGATTCAGTGAGGAGAAAGGATCCTGAAAGATGAGCTGCATGTCTCTGCGCTGCTCATGCCATTCCTTTTTTCCCATCTCCGTCAGTTCTTTGTCTTCGAACCTGACACTTCCTGATGTAACAGGTGTGAGATTAAGGATCGCTCTTCCGAGAGTGGACTTTCCGCATCCTGATTCTCCAACTACGCCCATGGTCTTGTTTTTATCAATTGAAAAAGTCACATCATCCACAGCATGAAGCATTCCGTGAGGAGTTTTAAAATACTTTTTCAGATTTTTCACTTCAAGGAGTTCACTCATTATCATTACCCCTTCCATTTACTCGGCAGCATCTTACAAAATGCCCCTGTTCAACTTCTTTGAGTTCCTGCTGAACGCAGTTTTCGTTTGCGTACGGACACCTTGGCGCGAAGTTGCATCCCTCAGGGAGATTTGCCGGATCAGGCATGAGTCCGGGTATGGGATTCAATCTATCCGTATCCTTATCCAGACTCGGTATCGCGTTAAACAGACCATTTGTATATGGATGCATGGGATTGTCGAAGATATGCTCAAGAGTTCCATATTCAACGATCTCGCCGGCATACATGATAGCTACCTTATCACAGTTCTCAGCTACGATTCCCAGGTCATGAGTGATGAGGAGCATCGCGCTTTTGAACTTCTTTTTCAGGTCATTCATAAGGTCTAGAACCTGAGCCTGAATGGTAACATCCAGAGCAGTGGTCGGCTCATCAGCCAGGAGAAGTTTCGGTGAACAAGCCAGCGCCATGGCAATCACAACACGCTGCTGCATTCCACCGGAGAACTGATAAGGAAATTCTTCTCCTCTTGCAGGATCAATGCCTACAGTCTCAAGCATCTCGAGTGCCCTTCTTGTTGCTTCTGCCTTACTGCATTTATTATGGAGCAGTACTGCCTCGGCAATCTGGTCACCGACTCTCATAAGGGGATTCAGAGCTGTCATCGGATCCTGGAAGATCATTGAGATCTCTCCTCCGCGGATATTCTTCATCTCATGCTCTTCCATCTTCAGAATATCTTTGCCGTTATACAGTATCTCACCGCTGCGGTATCTACCTGTTCTGTCGGGAAGTATACGAAGTATTCCATAGGCGGTTGTTGATTTACCAGCCCCTGTTTCTCCGACCAGACCCAGGGTTTCCCCTTCGTCTATACTGAAACTAACATGGTTTACAGCTTCGATCTCTTCTTCAGAGGTTTCATAATGGATCGTAAGATCTTTTACTTCAAAAAATGCCATTTCTCAAACCTCCTACTGTTTCAGCTTAGGATCAAGCGCGTCACGAAGACCATCTCCAAAGCAGTTGAATGCAAATAACGTTAACATGATCGCAAATCCGGGGAATATGGCCTGCGGCCAGTACTCACGGATATAATCCATACCTGTATTCATCAGGTTGCCCCACTCAGCTGTAGGAGGCTGAACGCCAAGTCCGATGAAACTGAGTCCCGAGATCGCGCTGATGTTTCCACCGATACCCATTGATGCAGTAATGATCAACGGTGAAAGAACATTCGGAAGCACCTGCTTGAACATGATCCTTATATTTCCTGAACCGGTCGCAAAAGCGCTCTCTACATACTGCTGCTGTCTCGACTGAAGTATTGAACCTCTCACAAGCCTGGCCATTTGACCGATATTACCGATAGCAATGGCTATTGCTGTCTGGACTACACCACTTCCAAGTGCTGCAGATATGGTAATTGCAAGGAACATGGATGGTACGGCACCGATAACATCAAGTATACGCATGATGATGATATCTACAGTACCTCCGAAGAAGCCTGCCACTGTTCCCATGATAACCGCAACAAACATTGAGATGATAAGAGCTATGACAGATGTGAGCAGAGATATCCGCCCTCCATAGAGCACTCTTGAAAGTGTATCTCTTCCCAGATGATCTGTTCCAAAAAGATGCTGCCAGTTCGGATACTGGAATCTTCCCAATATGTTCTGTTCTGTATAATCATATGGAGCCAGGAGAGGTGCAAATATTGCAAGCAGCACAAGTATCGCAGCAATGATCATACCGACCATGGCAAGCTTATTCCTTCTTAAGCGGAACCAGACATCCCTCCACTGGCTGTGTTTTCTCTGTTTATGCTTTTTGGGGCTGTTTTCTCTTCCCCCGTGCCTCATTTCTTTACTCATGCTGAAGCACCTCCCGGCTGTTGTATCTGCGGAGTTTTCTTCTTTTTCTCACGTTTCTTGCCATATAGCGAGACATAAACTCTCGGATCAACAAATCCGTATACTATGTCTGTCAAAAGGTTGATAACAGCATGACATGTTGTCATGAAAATGATATTTCCCATGATGACTGGGAAATCCAGATTTCCTGTTGCCTCCCTTAAGAGAAGTCCCATTCCGGGAATTGTAAATACTGTCTCAGCAAGAATGGATCCGCCCATAGCTCCGCCTACCTGCATTCCTATTGTTGTAAGGACAGGTATCAAAGCGTTTTTAAGGGTGTGCTTATAGATAACAGATCTTTCCGGAACGCCTTTTGCCCTGGCAGTACGGATATAGTCCTGTCTGATAACCTCCAGCATGCTCGAACGCGTCATCTTGATCGTCTGGACACCGCCTCCGATCAGGCCGGCCACAATGGGCAGGACATAATGCTTCCAGGATGATATTCCCGCCGCAGGAAACCACCGCAGCTGCAGACAGAAGATCAGCATAAGAAATACCGCGATGATATACTGCGGTATGCACGAAAATACCACGCATCCGGTTATGATTCCCCAATCAAGCCCTTTCTGGTGATGAGTAGCAGCTACTATACCAATTGGGATAGCGATCAGCTGGGAAAAGATAACCGAAAAAATTCCTATGATCAGCGATGGTTTTAATCGTTCCGCGATCATGGTTACAACAGGTCTTTTGCTTACATAAGAACTGCCGAAGTCAAAGCGACTTACAATGCCCCACAGATAATTTCCAAGACGTTCCCAGTATCCGCCGCTGAGTCCCATTGATTCGGCCAGCTTGTCATACTGTTCCTGTGTAATGTCCTGTCCATAAAGCGCATAGATTGAATCGCCCGGTGTAAAATACATAATAGTAAATACAGCTATTATTACTACAAGAAGAACCGGTATCGTCCATAATAATCTTTTTATGATATATTTAACCAACAGTCTGCCTCCTTCTACAATGTCACGGCTGTATCAATAAATACAGCCGTGACACAAATTACTTGAAATGTTTAACTGTCAGTTATTGCATATTTCTAAGGCCAAATACTTTGTTTCCAGCGTAAATCTCAAAATCCGCAGGAAGGGAATCTGCTCTGAACACCCATGCTTTAGCCTTTTCATAAAGAACTACACGATAGTAATTGTCATAAATATAATCCTGAATCTCTTCTACAAGTTTCTTACGTGCTTCTTTGTCAACAGTAGCTGTTGCCTTTTTGCACAGTTCATTGAATTCTTCATCAAAGATCACACCGAGGGTAGAGCTCTGATCTGTTGTAAAGCTTTGGTAAACAAGTGCAGGCTCGCCGGCATTATCAGACATGATCTCGCCCATCGTACATTCGATCTCTCCATTACGGTTTGCCATGATGTAGTTCATGAATTCCATGGCTTCGAACTCACAGTTGATGCCGATCTTTGAAAGAGCACCTTGAACATACTCACCAATATCAGCATCCCTGTCTCTAACAGTAAGCTTTACATTGAATCCATCCGGATAACCGGCTTCAGCCATTAGTTCTTTTGCTCTCGCAATATCTTCATCAGAACCGTTGAGCGTGGCGCCTTCAGACTTAAATCCGAAGCAGTTCTTGGGAAGGATAGACTCAGCCACGGTATACATTCCTGCAGCGCCGACAATACCTGCCTCATCAGCATTAAATGCAAGAGAGATGGCTTCGCGGACTCTAATGTCCTTAAATGCCTCAACCATTGTTTCATCAAATGATACAGTTGTCATGTTCGCCTCACTATGGAGTTTGGTAACATAATCAGGATTATCTGAGAACTCTTTGTAGTAGTAATCATTGATATCAAGCGCCACATCGATAACGCCGTTCTGAAGCTCGATAGCCATTGCGTTCTGATCGCTGTAGTAGTTGAACTGGATCTCGTCAAATTTGAATTTTCTGTCTTTATCCCAATAGTTATCACGAAGTCTGTAAAGTGAATATGCTCCGTCGATCTGTTCTACACACTCATAAGGTCCAGTTCCTTCAACAACATCCCACCAGATAGGATCTTCATAAGGATGCTCTTCTACATATGATTTGCTCTTGATATAAGCTGATCCTGTAGTAAGAGAGATGATACCAGGCGCATAAGGCTCAAATGTAGGAATAAACAGTGAAAGATCGTTGTTTGAGATCTCTGCATTATCCCAATCAAAAACACTTTCCCAGTTATCAGAACCCGCACCTCTCTCGATAGAATCTAAGAAAGTCCATAATACATCTTCTGCTGTACATGCTCTTCCATCGGTAAAGTTCACACCCTCCTTAAGAGTCATGGTAAGTCCTTCATCCGTAGACTCCCAGCTTTCAAGGATGTCTGATGTAAGGCTGCCGTCAGTATCGGTATAAACAAGCATATCCATGCAGACACCGAAGCCAAACATGTTTGCTTCGTTTGCTCCATCAAGCGGAACAGTGACTTTCTGTGTGGAACCGATT
>SVDE01000171.1 GCA_015057955.1 Lachnospiraceae bacterium
CAGCCCCTTGCCCGGTAATAATCCTTTCTCAGTTTCTCGATCGGCACCTTTGTTTTCGGGTTATCGGGATCCTGGGCCACCTGCGTAAGACGTTTCGGCAGAACGTCGGCGCCTGCCTTCTGTCCGAGTATGATGTTTGTCATCCTCTCCATGTTGTACCCGTGGGATCCGACTGTAAGCGCTGTTCCTATTGTCGCATGGAAATCACAGACATAATTCAGCGCGTAAGTATGCTGGATCAGCGGCAGGTTCAGCTTCACGGCCTTTGTGAAGCGGTTCAGCAGATTTACGACCGGTCCCACATAAGGGAACACTTTAAGGATCGCCTTAGTTAGCAGGAGGTTAGGCTTTTCAACCAGAAATGCGGGAAATACCGCGTAGCTGGTGAACAGGCAGGATCCGCAGGCGGAAATGGCTTCCATCAGATTCTGGAAGATGATAGTAAGCGCAGCCTTGCCGTGCGGTGTAAGTGAGTCCACATCCAGGCCCAGGCCTTCCACAACTACCATGTATCCGGCATTAAGGTGGCATCCGCCCCTGTTCGCGGTGGCGTATCCGAGGCCCTGACCGACAGCGCGGCGCGGCTCATACGCGGCCAGCTCCATTCCCTTGACCTGCATGGCGAATTCTTTTCCTCCGAACTTATCGCTCATGCGCTTCGTTCCGTTGGCCAGTTCATCTCCTATGCCCTCCCGGAAAGCGATCTTTCGGAAGGTCTCTGAGATGTTGTCATTTTTTCCGAATTGGAGGCCGCAGTCCCACATGCCCTTTTCATTCAGTTCCATGGCAAATGCAATGGATCCCGCTGTGGATATCGTATCCATTCCGAGTTCGTCGAGCTCGCGGTTCCACTTAAGGATAAGCTCCATGTTGTCGTTGAGGATATTGGGACCAAGAAGGCCCAGGGTCTCAAGCTCAGGGCCTTTTACGACCTTGTCATCCACATTTACCATCCTGGCGCATCTAATAACGCAGGTCGTGCATGCGGAGTTGGATACAAGATGGTTTTCAGTGAGTTCTTCTCCCGATACGGATTCAAATTTCTCAAACCGTCCGGCCGAGAAATTGCGGGTCGCAAGTATCCCGTGCGCCTGCATCGGGGCGATAAGACCTGCGGTTCCGAGTTTAGGGAGCTGTCTTCCTGTCAGCGGATGGGTCTTAAGCGTCCTGACCCATTTTTCATTGAACCCGGCAAGTTTATCAGGACGCGCAACAGGACATGTCTTTGTGCCTTTTACTGTCACTGCCTTCAGGTTCTTGTCGCCGAAGACTGCTCCGACTCCGCCTCTTCCTGATGTCCTCTCTCCCCTGAAAACACAGGAATAAAGGACTTTGTTCTCGCCTGCGGGACCTATGACCAGCTTATCCGTATCCGCAGGAAGCTTTTCCTGTGCCTCGGATATCAGCAGTCCCCACAGAGTAGAAGCGTCCTCAAAAGTCACTTCATCTTCTGTGATGTTTACTGTTGTCGGCGCATCTGCCTTTCCGGTGATTATGCAGGCATCATAACCTGCCCTCTTCAAAGACAGGCCGAAATTGCCTCCGCAGTTGGAGGATGTGATTATGTTTGTGAGCGGTGAAATGGTTGAAATGTTGAATCTTGATGTGTTCGGGCATCCTGACCCAGTGAGGGGACCTGTCGTGACTACGATCCAGTTATCCTCATCAAAGGCTTTCATCCCGGGGCGGACATGCTGAAACAGGATATCAGCCGCCATTATCTTGCCGCCGATAGTCCGCTTTCTGTCCTCGTCAGACCAAGGGAATAATTCAGAGGTCTTAGATGACAGATCTATCTTCAGCACCTTGCCCATATAACCTTTAAGTGCGGGCATGTCTTCACCTCCGTTTCTTAAAAAGATTTTATCATATGAAAATACTCCATTCCACAGATTTATGCGTTTGGTTTATAATCAATATGATACAAATACATACCGCACCGAAAAGAGGCTGAAATGCTTAACGTTACAGAGCCGGGACCCGCTCTGGAGCTGATCCTGGGAAATATAACTGATGCCATATGTACCGAGCCGGTCTCCCTTGGAAATTCCCTGGGCAGGATCTGCGCCGAAGACCTGATCTCGCCTGAAGATCTTCCCGCATTTTCCCGTTCTACCGTGGACGGATACGCGGTCTGCGCTGATGACACTTACGGCTGTTCCGATTCGATACCGGCAATGCTGATCTGCGACGGCGAGATTAAGATGGGTGAGCTCCCGTCCGCAGCGCTTAAGAAGGGGCACTGCATGCGGATAGCCACCGGCGGGGGACTGCCGGAAGGTGCCGATGCTGTGAGCATGATCGAGTATACCGACGATCCGGGAGATGAGTTCAGATATGTATATAAACCGGTCTCAAAGCTCGAAAATGTAAACAGCCGGGGCGACGATGTCAGAAAAGGCAGCACTTTACTCAAAAAAGGTACGCGGATCAGTTCCAGGAATGTGGCAGTCCTTGCGGCGCTCGGGATCGCAAACGTACGGGTATATAAAGAAGTTTCCGCCGGGATCATTTCCACAGGCGACGAGCTCGTTGAATACACTGAAAAGCCTGCCGGAGCGCAGATAAGGAACATCAATTCAGTCATGCTCGCCTCTCAGGTCAGGGAGGCCGGCGCCATCCCGGTCGTGTATCCGATCGTAAAAGATGACTTTGAACTGTTAAAACGAACCATCTCTTCAGCGCTGTCAGAGTGTGACCTGCTTCTGATATCGGGCGGATCTTCAGTCGGTGAGAAAGACAACACGTTCAAGGCCTTTGCCGAACTCGGCGAGGTCATGTTTCACGGCATTTCAATAAAGCCCGGAAAACCGACAATTTTTGCAATGTGTGCCGGCAAGCCGGTGTTCGGTCTTCCCGGACATCCGCAGGCAGCGTTCTTTATATTCAGGCTGTTTGCCGCGCCTGCCATAAATAAGATGCTTGGCATAAAAGCCCCGGAGAAAAGCACAGAGTGCATCCTTTCAGCCAATATCCCATCAAATCACGGACGCGAAGAGATAATGCCGGTCCGTATTGAGGGCGGCGTCGCCGTTCCTCTTCATTCAAGATCAGGCATGGTGTCCGTCCTTTCAGCGGCTGATGGCTACATACGCGTTCCACGTGACGCGGAAGGTCTTATGAAAGGCTCACCGGTAAAAGTTTTTCTGCTTAAGGATAATACATAATGATCAGAAAATGTGATGTACTCATAATCGGAGCCGGCATCCTTGGCTGCTTTGCGGCCAGGGCGCTCAGCCGTTATAATCTTGATATAGTTGTCATCGAAAAACGCGAAGACGTCTGTACCGGGATCACACGCGCCAATACCGGCATCATATACCAGGGCTACGACCAGCATCCCGGATCCTTAAAGGCACGCCTTACAAGGCAGGCTTCCCTGGCATTTCCTGCACTTTGCGAAGAGCTGGATGTGCATTACAGAAAGACGGGCCTTCTCATGCTGAGCTTCGGACCGAATGCTGACAGGGTCCTTAAAAAGAAGATTGAAAACGGAAAGCAAAACGGCATAGATGACCTTAAGATACTGGATAGCCGGAGTGTATATGAACTTGAGCCGGCGCTCTGCGGCGGTATCTCATCCGCGCTCTACTCGGAAAATACCTATACTGCAGACCCGTGGGAGCTGGGCATAGCGGCGTTCGAAAACGCGTCCGCAAATGGAGTACAGTTCTGTTTTAATGAAGAAGCATTAAACATATCCCGTGCTGACGGCGGTTTCGCTGTTGAGAGCACGGGCACTGCATATCTTGCCGAAAGAGTCCTGTGCTGCGCAGGTTTTTCTGCCGACAGGCTCTGGGAGATGGTCTCACGTCCTACTGTTAGGCTTGTGCCTCTTGCCGCGGATTACCTGGTATTTGACAAATCCGCCGGTGATGCCATAAGCCACGTTATCTCTGTGGAACCCGAAAATAAAGGCGAAGGGCTAACTCTTGTCCCGACATGCGGCGGCAATATCCTTGCAGGACCAACCCGCAGGCAGATAAAAGGCTTACCTGACGGCTCTACCGATGCAGCAGGAATAAAGGAGCTTAAAGAAAAGTGCCGGGCGCTTATCCCCTCTCTTCCCGCCGACAAGATCATAAGGAGCTTTGGAGCTGCACGCCCCAACCCTTATTTCACTAACGAAGACGGTTCCGTTTCGGAAAAGAGCATCAATGATTTCGCGATCCTCGAGGACAATGGATTCTTTGATCTCATAGGCATAAAGACTCCGGGCATCACATGCGCAAATGAACTGGGGATCCATATCTCATCGCTTATAATAAATTCCCTTGAGAAAAAACCCGGTCTGAATCCGCACTTTTCTCCCATAAGAAAAGGGATTCCTAAAATATCCGACCTCATTGAAAAGGACTCTCCTCTTCTTTCATCTCTGTCTGAAGACTGTTTTGAGATCATATGCAGATGTGAACACATAAGCCGCGGTGAAGTGCTCGAAGCGATACGCCGCGGAGCCACCACACTCGACGGAGTAAAAAGACGCACTGGTGCAGGAATGGGACGCTGCCAGGGCGGATACTGCGCAGAAAAGATAATGCACATTCTCAGCTCCTGTCTTGGGAAAAACATATATGACATAAAAAAAGACGGACCCGGAAGTGAGATGATACTGCGATGAGGATCATTCATACTGACATTTTCATAATCGGTGCAGGGGCTGCGGGAATGGCAGCCGCCCTTGCTGCGGAAGAAAAAGGTTATAAGGACATCCTGATCGCCGAACGCGGTGAAAGGGCCGGCGGGGTTTTGCTGCAATGCGCCCACAAAGGCTTTGGCCTTGGATTTTTCGGAGAGGATCTTACAGGCATGGAATATGCCGCGCGCTTTCGCATGTATCTTACGGGAAGCAGGGTCA
>SVDE01000050.1:0-10202 GCA_015057955.1 Lachnospiraceae bacterium
CAGCAAAAGTCGGTATAACATTTTTGTCAACATAACGAAGATTATCCCGATATCGGGATAATCTTCGCAAGCATCGTGAAAATATATCCACAGGGGATTATTTCCACACTTGCTGGGATATCCCAGACCCTTAACTTACTGAAAGAAAAAGAAAGGATAGATATAAATGAGAAAAAGAAACAGGGAGATACTACTCTGGCTTTCAGACAGGGAATTCAAGAAATTGGAGAAAGACAGGGCTGCAGCAGGCATGTCAAGACGTGAGTACATAATGGATCTTGTAAACAGACTGCCACCGATCAGGTGCCCTAAGCCGGACATCGCCAGATTCAAAGTATTATTTGATAACGACGGAATGCTGATCAATGAAATGGCACATGGCTTTAATGCAACAGGCCGGATCAACATGGAGGAGTATGCGTCACTTGTAAACACTCTGTGCAGCCACATGGACGCTTTTGAAAAAGAAATATGTGATGAGATCAGGAGGATCAATGATGAAGAAAAAACAGGATATTAGACATAGGATCCTCATACGGTTCACGGAGGAAGAATATGCCCTGGTAAAAGATAATGTGACAAAATGCAGGCTTTTTACCCAGAATTATTTCCGGATGCTGATCAAGGGAAGAAGACCGATCGAAAGTCCGGGAGACGATTACTTTGAACTAGATCACAACTTCCACAAGATCATGATAAACCTGCTCCAGATTTCAGGAAAGGCGTACATGCTGAACATGAAAGAGTACGGTCTTATGTGGGATGTGGAACAGGCATTTAACAGGCACTGCACAAGGATCATGAAGTTAATGCTCAGATTGAAAATAACGTAAACAATACAATACTCAAAACAATATGGAAAGGAGGTGGGCAGCGTGGAACAGGACAGGAACCGCATTGATGAGTATTGCCGTCATGAGGAAGCGCTGCTCGCTTCTTTTGGGAAAGAAATGGCAAAACCGGCAAATGCGGAAGAAATCTTGCAATACCTCACTGAGAATGGTTTAATTGACCTTGGCGATGTGCAAGCGCAGATTGCAGACATGAACCTTGAAAAACAGATAAAAGAATTCCATTCTCACGATATATGGCAGGGAAAGGATGGCCGCTGGAGAACATACATCTTTGATGAAAATGCTCCAAAGAAGCGGAAGCTTGTCGCTAAAAAGACAAAACACAAGCTTCTGGAGTTCCTGATGAAACGGCAATACCCGGATGCGCCGGTAATTGAGCAGGCAACGATCCGCACTCTTTATCCATTATGGCTTGAACACAAGAGCCTGATGATCGCAGATACTTATATTACCAGGATCAAAACTGACTGGAAAAAGTACTACGAAAATGACCCCATAGTGGACAGGCCGATAGAAAGCTTTAACAAGATCGAGCTCGAGAGCTGGATCCTGCATCTGATCAAAGATCATGAGATGACCAAGAACTGCTTCTACAATGCTTCCATGATCATCCGGCAGGTGTTCCAGTATGCATATGATTCCGAGATCCTAAAAGAGAACACTTTTGACAGGGTCAAGAAAGACCTGGGAAGGCTGTTCAGAAAGGTGCGGAAGCCGATGGATGAGACCCAGACCTATACTAACGAGGAGATCGCGGCACTGGAGGACATGATCTGGAACGATTTCAGGCAGGACGGAAGAAAGATCCACAGACTGGCACCTCTTGCAGTCCTGTTCCAGCTTTACACCGGCATGCGTGTTTCAGAAGTATGTGCCCTCAAATATTCCGACATCCTTGAAAACGGCAAACTGCATATCCAGAGGATGCTGGTTAAGGATACCGGTGAAGTAAGAGAGCGCACAAAAGGGTTTGAAGGTGAACGGACGGTGTACCTGCCGGAGAAAGCCAGGGAGATCATTCGGGCAACATTGGATTTCAGAAAGGAAAACAATATCCTCAGTGACGAATTTATCTTCTCTGTCACAGATAAGCCTTTCCCTGAAAGAACTATCAATGAATATCTGGAAAGATACTGCAAACGTCTGGACATTCCTTACCGCAGCAGCCATAAACTCAGAAAGACAGCTCTTTCGAGCATGGTTAATGCAGGGATCAGCCTGAATGCTGTCCGCGCCTTTGCCGGGCATGTGGATGAGAGCACCACGCTTAAATACTATGTATTCGACCGTGAGAAGGAAAGCACCAGAAATGAACAGTTCGAGCGGGCATTATCGTTCAGGTAACAGCAAAAAACCTGACATTTTCGCCCCAAAATGTAATCATTTTTAAGAAAAAAGTGTAATCACAATCTCAGATTCTGAAGAAAAAACGTATTAACCCAAAGCATATCAGACTTTCGAAAAACCCCGTAAAATAGGCAAAAAAGAAGTCCCGACCTCTCGGTCGGAACCTCCAAATATCAAGTGCGCCTCCAGGGGCTCGAACCCTGCACACCCTGATTAAGAGTCAGGTGCTCTACCAAATGAGCTAGAGGCGCAATTCGTAAACGCAAAGGTGATTATAAGTTAAAGACATTTAAAAAGCAAGCACTTTTTTCACACTGCGTAAAGAATATGCAGATTTCTTATTTCACTGTCGGAAATGTGGTCATTTACGCTGTATGCGTGCTTCTCCATTTCCGAGCATACTGCCTTTGTTATGTCCTGCCTCTGGAGTTCTCCGATGATGGAAGCACAGATCCTTTCTATCAGGACAAGTTTTTTCCTGGCATTTTCCGGATCGTTGCCGGTGGTCATGAGAGAGCAGAGGGGCTCTTCCAGTTCGTTTAGGAAGAGGAGGTCTCTCATGGCCCTGAAGCTCCATTTGTAAAACGGCATGTACTCACGGTTCAGAAGGAAAACTGCCTCGAGCGTGCTCTTTACAAATTCGAATATTGCAAGCTGGGCAGCTCCGTTTTCTCCCCTTTTGGCGATGCGCGGATAATTGTACTGGCCGGCCTGAGCCATGAGGAGCAGATGTCCTGCAAGCTTCTTCAGACGGACGTCTTCGGGCATTGCAAGGAGCATTTCCCTGATATTGGTGAACTCACCGTAGTTATCGATGAATACTTCACCGTCGGTGGCTTCGCGCAGGGCATATGACGGGAGACGGAACCAATCACCTATCGTCAGATCCTTTCCGTCTGTACCTGCTTTATCCATATAGAACTCAGCGGTGCGGAATACACCGTGGCGGGCGCCGCCGACAGGATTGACCAGACTCCTCTTAAAACCCATAAATTCCTTCGGGAGTTTGGCGTAGGCTCTCTCCAGACGGAAGGCCTCCTTGCGGTCAACTATTGTCTCGTCCGGAAGAAAAATGCAGAATCCCGGTTCAAAGTCATGGTCCTGTGACATTTCATCGTCAAAGCCCAGCGCTTCGCTTCCGCTTCCGACAAGCCCTACCGCAAGGTATGGTAATGTTTCCGGGAATTCTTCCAGCATTTTCCGGCCGTAGGTTTCAAAATATTCTCTTGAGAGTTCAAGTCCGTTCATGTCACTCAGATCCTTTTGCTTTATTGTAGATATCAGCAGCTCTCCGGTCGAGCTCTTCAGCATAATCAAAATCGCCGTAGCAGTTGAAGCCGGGGGAGCATTTCTCACAGACAAACGCATAGTATCCGTCCCGGTTGAGGCCTTCGGTATCGATCAGATTCTTAGCCTTTTCAAGATAGGCGCTTATCTCGCCCGAAGCTCCGTCAAGACCTTTTTCAAGAGCGGAGCAGTCGGCCATGTTGAGATATGTGATCGCCTGTTCAAGCTCGCTGCCGCTTAGCTGCTCCATCGTGTTCAGCGCCTTCGCATAGTACACAAAAGCCTCGGGATATTGGCCAAGCTCCATGTAGGCAAGGGCCATGTTGTTGTAGAGGCTTCCAAGCCTGAACAGGTCCTTGAAGGCAAGGCCGGCAAATATCTCTTCTGCTTTCGTGAAATGCAGAAGGGCATTTTCAGGCTCGCTGAACGTGTCATAAACTGTTCCGCAGTTTACATGGCAGGTGGCTCCCGAGATGGAGTCTTCATTATCCAGAACCTGCATAAGGCGGACGGCTTCATTTACGCTGGCGACTGCCTTGTCATATTCTCCCTGCTTGCGGTAGAAGCCCATCATCTCGTTTCGGAGACTGAACTGCCCCCGTAAGTCGCCCTGAGCCTGTGCCTCAGACAGCCAGTATCCCAGATGCCGCTCGGCACCGGCAAAGTCTTTCAGCGTGCAGTATTCCTCCAGCTTATCCACTATGCGCTGCATGGGGATGGAGGATGTGTTTTTCCGCTCGCCTGTTCTGGGATCGCAGATCAGGCAGACGGGCTCTTCATAATCAGCTTTGTCCAAGTTAGTGCTGCTCATTCAATGTTCCGCCTTATGATGTATTTGTTGATCTTCTGACCGAGTGCTGAGAATTTCGCCTCATATTCGGTCATGATGTTTCCTTCGCTTAAGTAGCTGTTGTGGAGGTCGCATGTTGCGTCAAGGATCATCCACCCCGCGACAGCTGCTTCCTTTAATGAAAATGAAAACAGGTCAGGATTGTCGGTCTTGAACTCCACAACGCCGTCTTCTTTCAGTATTTTGTCGTAGCGGTCAAGGAACTGGTGTGAGGTAAGACGCCTTTTGGCATGCTTTTCCTTGGGCCACGGATCGGAGAAGTTAAGATATATCCTGTCAACCTCTCCGGGAGCGAAGACATCTTCGATGTATTCAGCTTCCATCCTGAGAAACTTGAGGTTGGGAAGGTTTTCCGCTTCCTGCTTTTCGATCGCGCGGATGAGCACGCTGGAAAACTTTTCGATCCCGACATAGTTGATGTCCGGGTTCTGCTTAGCCTGCTCAATAATGAAAGCACCTTTGCCCATGCCGATCTCTATCCTGATGGGATGTGTGTTGCCGAATTCATCTGCCCATTTGCCGCGGATAGGCCAGACCTCGCCCATGGCTGTTTCCGTTATCACATACGGGCTGCTTTTTATCTTATCCCTGCTTCCGGGAATATTTCTCAGTCGCATCTGTATTTCCCCCTTGCCGCTTTTCAAACGACACACAATTATAACACAGTTGGTATGGTACAAAAATAAAAATGATGGTAATATATACTTTCGATGAAGAAGTTGATGGCGATCATTTTAATACTGTTCATGTCGTTTGTTCCGGTCCTGTCCTATCCCGGAAATGTTTTCGCGTCCGAAGATATTGATGTGGAAGAGGACTACGAAGAGGAATATGCAGAAGAGGAAAACGGGGAAGAGGAGAACGGAGAAGAAGCGGCAGAAGAGGAAACGACAGAAGCTCAGCCGGAAGGTCATAATGTGACCACGACCACCGGAGACGTGATGGTGCCTGTTGATGAGAACGGCTGGCCGATCGCTCCCGAGGTCATCAGCGGATCTGTCATGATGGTCGAGGTAAATACCGGTGCGGTGCTGTATACCAAAGACGAGGATGTCCAGCGGTATCCCGCCAGTACGACCAAGATACTCACCTGTCTCATAGCGCTTGAAAACTGCTCATTCACCGAAACCGTCACATTTTCCGAAAATGCTGTAACGCTGGAGGAAGGCGCCACGAGCATCGACGCCGTTGAAGGCGAGCAGATGTCCATGAAGGACTGTCTGTACGGCCTGATGCTCCCGTCAGGAAATGACTGCGCGATAGCCATAGCAGAGCATATAGCCGGATCCGTTGAGGGATTTGCGGAGATGATGAATGCGAGGGCAGCTGAGATCGGCTGCGAGGATTCCAACTTCGTCAATCCTGAAGGCCTGTTTCACAGGGATCACTACACCACGGCATCTGACCTTTGCAAGATAGCCAGGGTGGCTTTCAATAACTCGGCATTCGTCGAGATAGTCAGCCATGTCACTTATACCATTCCCGAGACAAACAAGTCTGAGCCGAGGCTCATTGAGAACACCAACTACATGATCGATCCGACGTCTTCATATTATTATGAGAACATCGTCGGCGGAAAGACCGGTTACCTGTACGAGTCGGGAAGATGCCTTGTAACACTTGCGAAAAAGAACGGACTTACGGTCGTTACCGTTGTCATGTTCTGCTCAAACTACACAGGTGTATTCATTGATACTGAAGAGCTTCTGGATTATGTGTTCAACGGCTTCGCCCTCAACAACATTGCCGAGACGGAGAGCCGGTTCACGTACTCCTGCGACGCATCCAAGATAAAGCTTGACGCCACCGCGCAGATCCTCATGCCAAGGCAGCTCACAATGACAGATCTTGTGTCCGACATTGAGTTCACCTATGACATGGACATGGACGAGTTCGCCGAGGCTTCTGAAAAAGCAGGCATCACGAGCCGTGACGGCAGGCACTTGTACGCGATAATCAACTACTATTACGCGAACAATTACCTTGGTCATGTAAATGTGCTGATAGATGACAATCTGCAGGTGCCGAAGGCGGTATTCGCGAGCACCACATATGTAAATACTTTCTGGGTCATTCTTTTCACCGCAGTCTTCATAGCGCTTGTGATCTTGATCTCTGTGCTGATAAGCAAGGCGCCGGAGAGAAGACGCAAGAGGAAGACAAAGATCGTCCAGACCCAGACACCGGACGGGCAGCCGATACCTTTAAATATCATCAACGCCCGTACACAGACCGGCATGACTCAGACATCCACAACCCGCGGGAAGACTACAAGAGTCAGGGTGGAAGAGGAGATCCCTGTAAGACGAAGATCGTCTTCAGGCAGCAGATCCAAACCTAAGCGGAAATAATACTTGATAAAAAAGCTCAATTCGTGTAAAATGCGTTTTGTTCAGTAATTCGGAGAAGTACTCAAGTGGCCGAAGAGGCGCCCCTGCTAAGGGTGTAGGTCGTTAACGCGGCGCGAGGGTTCAAATCCCTCCTTCTCCGCGCAAGAAAAAGGAGCTCAAAAGAGCTCCTTTTTTTGCGCGCAAAAGAGGAATGAATACCTGAGCGCCGGGACGGCGCGTGAGCATGAGCACTTGCTGAGAACAAGCGGATGCGCAGTTCGAAGCTTAGTGCGAGCCATACCGGCTACTTGGCGAGCAGTGCGAGCCTTAGTAGCCCGATAAGGGTTCAAATCCCTCCTTCTCCGCGCAATAAATAATCTTGATTTGTCAGATAAAAGTAATATAATGTAGTTAGAGCCCTTCTAACTGCCGCCCTTATTTTTTGGGCGAAGGGTTAGATAAATCTAACTCGTAATAAAAAGGAACAGGACACAGACATGATCAAGACAACAGTAAAGATAGAAGGAATGATGTGCGGAATGTGTGAGGCGCATATATGTGATGCTATAAGAAATGCAGTTCCCGCAGCGAAGAAAGTTTCAGCCTCCAAAGGTAAAAAAGAAGCAATTTTCCTGACTGAAGACAGCGTTGATCCGGAGCATATAAGATCGGTAATAGACGCAACAGGCTATACCTGCCTGGGTGTGGAGTCTGCGCCTTATGAAAAGAAAGGATTATTCAGCCGTAAATGACAACGGTAATAACAGGACTTTTGATCCCGTTTGCCGGAACGGCAGCAGGATCTGCCTGCGTGTTCCTATTAAAGAAAGAATTAAAACCGGGCATACAGCGGGCACTGACCGGATTCGCTGCCGGCGTGATGGTAGCAGCTTCCATCTGGAGTCTGATAATACCGGCGATTGAGCAGTCAGCCCCAATGGGGAAATTTGCCTTCCTTCCGGCATTTATCGGATTCTGGCTGGGCATCCTGTTCCTGTTGCTGCTGGATCACATCATCCCGCATCTGCACAGGAACATCGATCAGGCAGAAGGCCTGAAAAGCAAGTTGACCAGAACAACCATGATGGTCCTTGCAGTAACCCTTCACAACATACCTGAGGGCATGGCAGTCGGTGTTGTTTATGCAGGTCTCATGAGCGGGTCGGGGAATATCACAGCGGGAGGAGCGTTGGCACTGGCGCTGGGTATCGCGATCCAGAACTTCCCGGAAGGCGCGATCATCTCCATGCCGCTGTACAGCGAGGGAAAGAGCAAGCTGAAGTCATTCTGGCTCGGGGTTCTCTCAGGTGCGGTAGAGCCGGTTTTCGGAGCCCTTACAGTGATCATAGCGGGACTGGTGGTCCCGGCCATGCCGTATTTCCTGTCATTTGCGGCGGGAGCGATGCTGTATGTGGTCGTTGAAGAGCTGATCCCGGAAATGTCTGCAGGAGAGCATTCAAATATAGGAGTCATATCATTTGCCATCGGCTTCAGTCTTATGATGGCACTGGATGTGGCTCTGGGATAAGGACATACATTAATGAAATATCATATTGAAAAAAATACTGTGCAGGAAACACTGATAATTCCGCTTTTCGGAAGGCTGGTCTGTTCAGAACGCTTCCCGAAGCTGTTTTCGGATCCGGAAGCAAAACACCTCTGCGGTTCGCTGGACTATGATTTCACACAGATGCGGAAAAGGATGGAGTCTGCCGCAGGGCTGTTCGGCGCGCTGGAAGTGGCACAGCGGCAGTATGATCTGCGCTGTGAGGTCGAGGCGTACCTGAAAGAGCATCCGAAAGCAGCTGTCGTAAATATGGGCTGCGGTCTTGATGACACATTTGCCAAAGTGGATAACGGTCTTTGCAGAGGCTATAATCTGGATTTCCCTGATGTGATCGCGGTGAGAAATGAATTGCTTCCGCCCGGAAAAAATGAGGAGAACATCGTCTGTGACCTGAACGATCCCAAATGGATGGACAGGATCAATGCTGAGGATGGAGCCGTGTTATTTGCGGCAGGTGTGTTCTACTATCTGAAAACCGGGGAGGTAAAAAAGCTTTTCACAAAAATGGCTGAGCGCTTTCCCAGCGCAGTGCTGGCATTTGATTCGTGTAACCGGCGCGGTGCGAAGATGATGCGGAAAACCTGGCTTAAGGATGCCGGGATAACTGATGTGAACGCCTTCTTCTCACTTGAAGATGAAAAAGAACTGAAAAGCTGGAGCAGCCGGTTTGCGTCTGTTACGGCTAAGAGTTACATGCGCGGCTACCGCGATATCTACAACGACGTAAGCCTGCTGCATAAGCTGATGATCCGTTTATGCGACAGCCTGGTAAAAATGAAGATCATAAAGATCGAGTTTGGAGGGCAAAATGAAACCTGATTATAAAAACTGGATGCCAAAGGGAATGGTGCTGACAGGAGCTGCGATCACGGCGATCCTTCTGATCCTGTTCATAGTCTTCGGATTGACAGGGATCGTATCCGGCGTATTGAAGACCGTACTGTTCATTGTCTTCCTTGCAGGAACAGCTGCGGGTCTGGCTGTTACCATATGGATGGCTTTCATGTACCGCACCTTTTCATATGACGGCAAGCGGCAGATGTCACGGCAGATCATCGAGGGGATCGCGGAGAATGTGAAACTGCCGGACGGGGGAAAAGGTCTTGACGTTGGATGCGGAAGCGGAGCGCTGACCATTGCATGCGCAAAACGAACCCCCCAGGCATCTTTTGTAGGAATTGACCGCTGGGGCAAGGAATATGCATCGTTCAATAAGCCCCTGTGTGAAAACAATGCCAAAGCTGAAGGCGTGGGCAATGTCAGTTTTCAGCGCGGCAATGCCATGCATCTTGATTTCCCGGACGGGAGTTTCGATGCAGTGGTGAGCAACTACGTTTATCATAACATTCCCGGTGACCGCCAGGCATATCTGCTCGAAACACTGCGGGTACTCAAAAAAGGCGGCACTTTTGCGATACATGACATTTTCTCAAGAGCGAAATACGGCAACATGCAGACATTTGTCCGCAAATTGAAAAACGAGGGCTATGAGGATGTCAGGTTCATAGACACTGCAAATGGAAAATTCATGACAAAAAAAGAAGCCGTATGCATGGCGCTTTCCGGCTCCGCGCTGCTGATCGGTAAAAAGTGAGACCCAGGATGGCTTACTTTTTAAGTTCGGCTATCTCATCTTCGGTAAGGGCTCTTATCTTACCCTCTTCAATATCAAGTTTGAGCGGACCGAACGAACTGCGGTGCAGCGAGAGAACAGGCTTTCCTGTCTTTTGGAACATTCTCTTGACCTGATGATATCTGCCCTCAACTATGGTCAGCTCCACAATACTGCCGCCCTCATGCTCCCCGGCTAACGAAGCCCTGGCCGGGAGCGTCGGGGTGTCATCTCCTATGTCCACACCTTCTTCAAGCATCCGGATATCATCGTCTGTAAGGTATCCGTCAGCCTTAACAACATAAGTCTTCGGAACATGATATTTGGAAGAGAGCAGGCGGTGGTTCAGTTCACC
>SVDE01000050.1:10212-18282 GCA_015057955.1 Lachnospiraceae bacterium
CCTGTCGTATCAATGTCGAGCCTGCCCACGGCAGATAGCCCCGGACGCTTGTCAGGGACCAGGTCGAAAACTGTCCGGTGGCTGCGGTCGCTGTTGGCGGTGACGACGCCTGCAGGCTTGTTCAGCATGTAATAGACATATTTTGAATATGAGACAGCAGCGCCTTTATAGAAAACGCTGTCCTTATCCGGATCTATCTGTTCGTCCGAACTCTTTGCAGTCCTTTCACCTATCTGTATGAGGCCTGCCTTTACGGCCTTTTTGCATTCACTCCGGCTCAGCAGCCCGAGTTCAGAGAAAAATTTGTCGATCCGCATGAATTTTGAATATTTTATGAATACTATTGCCTGTAGGATAAATGTGTTATAATGACTCAAATAATATTAACACACAAGGAGGCATGATTAAAGATGTCAGACGAGATCAAACTTGAATTCAAACAGGAGATACCTACATTTAACTTTGACACTAAGAATCCGCTCACTTTCGGGGAAGAGAAGAAAGAAGAGAAAGCCGAAGACGTGAAATACATGGACAGCATCAACCTCACAGAAGAGGAAAAGCAGATGGTATCCGATTTCGCTAAGCAGATCGATCTTAATGACAGCAGCGCCGTTCTTGTGTATGGCGCAAGTGCCCAGAAAAAGGTCGCCGAGTTCTCAGATGCCGCCCTTAACGGCGTCAGGACAAAGGACCTCGGAGAGATCGGAAATACTCTTGCATCTCTCGTCGCCGAGATCAAGGGATTCAGCGCAGTAGAGGAAGAGCCCAAGGGACTTGCAAAACTGTTCCACAGGGCAGAGAACAAGCTCACCGTGTTCAAGGCAAGATATGACAAGGTCGAGAAGAACGTAGACAACATCGTCGGCGTGCTTGAAGGCCACCAGAACCAGCTGACCAGCGACATAGTCATGCTCGATAAGATGTATGACTCCAACATGGTATATTTCAAGGAACTTACCATGTACATACTTGCAGGCAAGGAAAAACTCGCCCAGGAAAGAGCAACAACACTTCCCGAGCTGCAGAAGAAGGCCAGAGAGACAGGACTTGCTGAAGATGCACAGAAGGCAAATGACTACGCAGCTATCTGCGACCGCTTCGAGAAGAAGCTGTATGATCTTGAGCTTACAAGAACGGTCAGCATCCAGATGGCCCCGCAGATCCGTCTCGTGCAGAACAATGACACACTGATGACTGAGAAGATCCAGTCCACCATCATCAACACCATTCCTCTGTGGAAGAACCAGATGGTAGTCGCGCTCAGCCTTCAGCATTCCAAGGAAGCACTCGGAGCCCAGAAGGCAGTCACAGATCTGACCAATGAGCTGATCAATAAGAACGCTGAAGCCCTCAAGCAGGGAACTATAGAGATCGCTGAAGAGAGCGAGAGAGGCGTTGTTGACATCGAGACAGTCCAGAACGCAAACACCAAGCTGATTGAGACCATTGACGAACTCGTTAAGATCCATGAGGAAGGACGCGAGAAGAGAGCTCTGGCTGAGATCGAGTTAGGCAAGATGGAAGCACAGCTCAAGGCAAAACTTCTTGAAGTCAAGGAAAATGCCGAGACTGTAAAATAGGAGAAATGATATGAGCGGATCAGGAAGAGGCGGAGGAATACTCCTTTTGATCGTTACCATCCTGGCAGCTGCCGGACTGGTGGTATCCTATATCTTGAAGCCGTCGTTGTTTAAGATCCTTCTCTGGGTCGCGATAGCGGCGGTGGTCATCGTGATCATCATCTCAGTGCTGCTGATCTATGTAGCCAACAAGTCCGGCGGGGAAAAGGATGAAAAAACTGCGGTCGGCGGAAAAAGCGAGAACCTGAATGATGAGCAGAACCAGATCCTTGCTGACGCGCGCAAGGAGCTTATGAGCGTCAGAAGGATCATCATGAAGATACGCGTGATAGATGTCCGGACCAAGGCAAATGAGGTATGCGGCCAGCTTGACAGCATCATCCAGACCCTTAGGGAAAAGCCGGAGAAGATCGTGGATACAAGGCAGTGCCTTAATTACTATATCCCGACGATCAAGGGCGTGCTCACACATTTTGAGGAACTGGACAAGAAGGGCCAGCTGGGGGAAGATATACAGGATAAGATCAAGAAATTCCTTCAGGACGCCGGAAGCGCGCTTACAAAACAGTATAACAATCTCTTTGAGAAAGACAGGCTGGACATGGAAGTTGAAATGGAAGCCATGACGATCGGCCTCAAGAGGGACGGACTGCTGTAAGCGGAGGAGCGCATGTCAAAACAGATCTGGAAGGGCGGCAACATGCTCAATCCGGTTCCGGCTGTCATGGTGACATGCCAGAGACCCGGAGAAAAACCAAATATAATTACAGTAGCATGGACGGGTACGGTGTGTTCCAACCCGCCCATGCTCTATGTTTCCATAAGACCTGAGCGCTATTCGCACGGTATCATCAGCGACACAAAGGAGTTTGTGGTGAACCTTGTGAGCAGCAGCATGATCAGGGCGTGCGACTGGTGCGGCGTAAAGTCTGGAAGAGACTGCGACAAGTTCAAAGAGACAGGACTTACCCCCATCCCTTCGGCAAATGTAAATGCCCCAACTATCGACGAAAGCCCGCTCAGCCTCGAGTGCAAAGTAACGGACATCATTAAGCTCGGTTCCCATGACATGTTCCTGGCGGAGATCGTTTCCGTTGCCGCGGACGAGCGGTACTGCGATGAAAACGGCAGGTTTTCAATGGACAAGGCAGACCTGACGGCTTACTGCCACGGGGAGTACTATGCGCTGGGTGAGAAACTCGGCAGCTTCGGTTACAGCGTTAAAAAGAAGAAGAGGAAGAAATGAACATATGCGTGTACGGGGCGGCGAGCTCCGGTGTAGATCACTATTACATAGAGACTGTTGAGTCACTGTGCGAGAAACTGGCAAAAAGAGGGCATAACCTCGTATTTGGTGCAGGAGGCTTCGGCATGATGGGTGCCGCAGCAAGAGGCTTTCACAAGGGCGGCGGACATGTGACCGGCATAGTGCCGGAATTTTTCAGGAATCAGGACATAGAGCCGCTGTATGATAAATGCGACGAGCTGATCTACACTGTTGACATGCGGGAGCGCAAGCAGAAGATGGAGGACCGGGCAGATGTGTTCCTGATCGCTCCGGGCGGAGTCGGGACATTTGACGAGTTCTTCCAGGCACTGGCGCTCAAGCAGCTCGCAAGGCACAACAAGCATATAGTTCTGTTTAACATAAAAGGCTACTACGATCCGTTCAGGCTCATGTTCGCGCAGGCGGACGAGCAGAATTTCGTCCGGGAAGGGTTCATGGATCTGTTCGGCATATTCAGTGAGAGCGAGGAGGATGAGCTGATAAGCTACATTGAATCAGAGCCGGTAGACAGGGATCCGCTTAGGGCATATGTAAAAGTAAAATGAAAAAGAAGGCGAAGGCCTTCTTTTTTTATGCGCAGTTCATTGACCTGCAGCTGCATTTCATTGCTCCTGAAATGCTGTTCGTGGCACTGACATTGAACAAAACAGTTATTTCATCATATTATATAGAAGCTAATGGTGTACGGCCATCTCATGCGCAGTTCAGGCGCTTCGCCGTGCCGGGCATCCGGGTTCTCCGGACGCTTTTATTTCCTTAAGCACATTGAAAACTGAATGACACATTATCAACACGGAGAAAAACATGAAAAAACTGATCATATTACTAACGGTCTCTGTGATATTTGCGCTGCCTGCATGCAGCAGTCCTGTGGATGAGACCGCCACAGAGATGACTGAACATGCGCTGATATCTTCCAAAGAAACCATAGAAACAACCACTGTGAAAGAAAGCAATCCGGTTGTAAGCAGCACACCGAGCCGTACTGCAGAGGATACATCTGCAGAACCTGATCCCCCGGACGGGATAAGAGCCGGGTACAAAGCAGAGACGGAGGAGAGCGCTGAACCGTCAGGCGGGGAATACATACCAGACAATGAGTATGCCGCTTTTTCAGACAGCGGATATCATTCGCTGCCAGCCGCGCAGCAGACGCAGGCATGGCAGGATGTTGAAACGCAAAGGACAGAACCCCAGAGCACTGCCTGCAGGCATGGCAGTGTTTACTTAAGCGGCGCATATCCCGCGACCTGCATTTCGCAGGGTTATTCGGGAGACACTTACTGTGCTCTGTGCGGCGAGCTGCTTGAGCAGGGATACATGACCGGATATGCCGATCACAGTTGGGTAAGTGAAACCGTACACGAGGATGCGTATCTGACATGCTACTGCGGACTTACCTTTAGCAATGCAGATGATCACGACCGGCATGTGAACGATATAGTGAGCGCCGGAGGTTCTGCCGGTGACCACGGATGCGTCTGGACACCGGGAAGAGACTACACCGTATACACATGCAGCGTATGCGGGGAAAAACTTAATAACTGACAATACAGGAGGAGATAATGAAAAAGATAATAAGAATACTGGCAGCTGCCATTACGGCCATAGTGTGCCTGGTAACCATATTCCGGGTACCGGCACAGGCTGCGGACATAAATATCGCTGCTTACATGAACTATGGGGGAGGGGATGTCCTTTTTTACACCACTGATTATTCAGGCTGGGCATCGGGCTTTCCGTCAACAGGCGGCAAATGGCCTGCATACTGTATCGATCATGAAAAGTATGGCCCTTGGACAGGCAACATGTTTTATTCCGGACCGACTGTGTCGCAGCAGAACCGGCTCGGCTATGTTTTCAGGAACGGGTATCCGAATAAGGACTGGGGACTATCCGGGCCTGAGGCGCAATACCTTACGCAGGCAGCCGTGTTCGGTATCATGAGCGGCCATTCTGCCATGTATGAGCTTCAGGAGAGGGTCCACTCTCCGGCGTGGATATACGCGGACGTATTCGGATATTCATACACTGAAGACAGCTGGAGCAAACCGGGGAATTTCTGGATCGCGGAATATCTGTACAACAGTGCGGTCTCGGGAGCTTCATCGGCAGATGCCCAGTACTGCATGCTGTTCGAACCATATAATACAACTGCTTATCTGCAGAGGATGGCAGTTCCGGTCCCGGCATCAGGGAGCCTGCGCGTAAGGAAAGCGTCCGGGGCAGACACATTCTGCGTAACGGACAATGCTGCTTATTCACTTGGCGGTGCGGTGTACGGAGTTTACAGTGACCCGTCATGCAGCCGGAAAGAGGGTGAGCTGACTACGGGTGAAGACGGGGCCAGCGGATACATCGACCTGACTCCCGGAACTTACTATATTAAGGAATTATCTCCGTCTAAGGGATTTAAGCTGAACCCCGAAACAGAAGTGGCGCAGATACAGGCAGGAGATTCAAAGACACTTGATGTTACTGAGCCGGTGGAAGGTGATCCTGTCGCACTTAACATAATCAAGGAAAGCGCTAACGGAGGAGGAAGCGTAAAACTCCAAGGAGCGGAATTCACCCTCACATATACATTCACCGGGCATGACGGTTCTGAAAGATCGATGCAGCTTGTTTACGCGTCAAATGAGAACGGGGTGATCAATCTGCAGAGCACATCATATCTGGTCTCGGGAGATCCGTATACCGATCCTGCAACAGGCGCCATAGTCTTCTTTGCGGGGCACATAACAGTACGGGAAACAAAAGCACCGGAAGGATTCATAGCTGACGAAGATTTTGAACTGAATGCCGACCTTTCGGTGGATGACGAGGGAAACATTTCCTTAATATATGATGCAGGAGATCTGACCATTGAGAATGAGAGCATCCACGTGGTAAATGTTCCTGAGATCAAAGTGACGACCAGTGCAAGGGATGAGGAAAACGGAACGCAGGAAGCAACGCTTGGCACAGGCGTGATCATAACTGACCTTGTTACGGTAAGGGATGCAGTCATCGGAGAACAGGTTGAGCTTAGCGGATACCCGGTCTTCAGGAGCAGCTTCACGGACAGGGATGGGACGGAGTATGCTGCGGGCGACGCAGTCCCGTTTGACGGCGACAGGTCAGTGGAACACATTTCATATACAGCCGAAGCAGAAGAGGAGATCAAGGAACTCAGGTTCTGCCTGGATACGGTCCGTTTAAACGGGGCTGAGATAGTCCTGTTCACGGATGTAACTGCAGGGATTGCTTTGGATTCCCACCACGACATGGAAGACGCTGACGAATTTATAAATGTGCCATATCTGCCGTCCATGGGAACAGCTGCCCGTGACGAAGCTACCGGTGACCACGTGGGATCGGCAGGAGAAAGCAGCGTGATAATTGATGAAGTGATGCTCTCCGGTCTGATCCCGGGGACGGTCTACACTCTTGAAGGCACGCTTGTATACAAAGATACTTTCGAAGATGCTGACGGTGTGATCCACAGCGCGGGCGATGCCGTTCCGTGCGGTCAGGGCAGCACAGGGAATGTGACATTTACGGCAACTGAAGCGGACATGACAGAGGAGCTGCGTTTTTCTGTTGATCCGAATGAGCTTGCGGGCAGGGATGTTGTGGCGTTTGAATATCTGTACTGCAAGGGAGTTCTGTTTGCTTCACATGACGATATTGAAGACTTCGGACAGACTGTGTCATATCCGCAGATCCACACAGAACTCACTGACCTCAACAAAGAGACTCACTTCATGCATGCAGATGAAGAGATAACTCTTATCGACGTGGTAACATATGAAAACCTGATACCGGGCGAGACTTATCTGATCGAGGGGAAACTGGTAAATGCAGAAACCGGAGAACCCCTGACAGATGACATGTATAATCCTATTGTTTCGGGAACCGGAGAATTTGTGCCCGAGGAAAGAAACGGTACTGTGCAGATCGCTTTTACATTTGCAGGGAAGAACCTTGAGGGAATAACAGCAGTGGCATTTGAGCGGCTGCTCCATGGAGAGACAAAGGCGGCGATCCA
Organism: Lachnospiraceae bacterium; assembly: GCA_015057955.1. GTDB lineage: Bacteria > Bacillota > Clostridia > Lachnospirales > Lachnospiraceae > RGIG5612. The sequence continues at coordinate 17,114 of SVDE01000050.1, forward strand.
TGAAGACACGGAAGATGAAGGCCAGACAGTATATTTTGCAGGCATTGAAACATCGCTTAACGGGAAATGCAAAAAAGAAGCCATGGCTGAGAAAAAAGCCACACTGACCGATACTGTAAAGTACCGTAATCTGGATATTACTCATGAGTACGAGCTTACGGGAGTTCTGACCGACAGGGAAACGGGAGAACCTCTGGTTGATGATAACGGTAAAGAGATACAGGGATCAGCCAGGTTCTCGCCGAAAACGCCGGACGGCACGGAAGATGTTGTTTTCAGCTTTGATGCCTCGAAGCTTGCAGGCAGGTCGGTCACCGCGTTTGAAGAACTACATGATCTGGACCTCGACCTGACAGTTGCTGTCCACAAAGAGAAGGGCAGCCCGAGCCAGACCGTGTCTTTTCCTAATATAAGCACGACTCTTTCGGGAAGCGGCGGAGAGAAGGCGCTGGAAGCTGTAAAGCGCGAGATCACCCTGAAGGACAAGGTCAGGTTTGAAAACCTGATACCGGGCAAGGAATATACATTGAGCGGCATCCTTATGGACAAGGAGACCAACGCACCTGCAGTGGACGGCAAGGGAAAGCAGATAACAGCAGAGGCTAAGTTCACACCCGGGAGTCCTTCGGGTGAAACAGAGCTGACATTTACGTTCAAAGCTGCCGGTCTGGAAGGAAAAAGCCTGGTGGCTTTCGAGACTTTAAAGAACGAATCCGGTGAGGTTGCAGTGCATGCGGACATAAATGACGCAGCCCAGACTGTAACTTTCAATAAACCGTCCGCTCCGGCAACCGGCGACACGGCAAAAACTTTAATATGGATCTTACTTGCAACAGCTTCAGCATTGGCTGCGGGGGGACTGATCATTTATATGAAGAGAAGAGCCGAAAAAGAAAAATAATACCGAATTGTGGTTCCGCCGCACCTATACATACAACATGTAGGTGCGGTGGAAAAACTATTGAAAAATGTGGAAAAAATGAGGTTGAAAACACTCAAAAAAAGGTATATATTTATAACCCGTCGAGCGGATTTCGAGGTAAATAAATTAACTTGAAAAAAAGATAAAAAAGTTGTTGACATTGAGGTCCACGAGTAGTAATATAAACAAGCTGTCGCGAAAACAGACAGCAACCGCACATTGGCAATTGAACAGTATAAACCATCCC
>SVDE01000172.1 GCA_015057955.1 Lachnospiraceae bacterium
TTGGGACATTTGCCGGCCGCGACCTGCTTTTGAAGAATCCTGTTTACTTTGCGGCTATTTTTCAGTGTTTTAGGATCACCGCATGCGGCCTGATGCTCATAGACTCTGTACATCCATACGGATGCACCTGTGTGAGGAGGTATATCTGTCAAATTCATTTCCCATTTCTCGAATTTGGACTCGTTCTGCCCATTCCATACCTCGCAAGCTTCCCTGAGAGCATCCCAGTCGCACTTTGTTCCGGTCTGTTTCTCTATGAACTCTATTGCGGAAAGAATCTCGTCAACAGCATAGCTCTGGACTTCGGGACGTTTCCAGCGGAGAGGGACATTCAGAGGATGAGTCGGCAGCCCTATGCGGCGGTCCTGCAGCATCGTTGTCATTATGCTTCCATCACACGGCATGTTTGACGTTACCATACAGCAGCCGATCTTCGGATAATCGTCATCTATAGCGAGCCCTGCCTCAAATGAAGGCAGAGGGCATACATCGGCCGGGAGTCCGTAAGATTCGGTCTGGGTGATGTAGTGTACCGGTGTATGCTGATTGATAAGCGAAGGTATGAACATAGGGTACATCTGAAGCAGGATCGTTTTGTGACCCGGAAATCCTTTACCGATAAGCGCCGGGAGAAGTTCATCGAAGAGTATGATCTTCTGACTGAGATCTGCTGCCTTGCGGCTGCCCGGGTGCAGATGAAGATCAGCGGAGAATATTGTAGTGAGGACGTCTGTGACGCTCGAAGCCATGTGATTCAGATTGCAGCGGGATGCCTTAAGGCATGCGCCTTTCTGACCGGCGCAGAGCCTGTCAAAAAATGCGGGCACAGTCACATATGTGAACATCCAGCGGTATCTGAGCAATGCTTTTGAGTTCTGCAGGGGGTGTCTGATGAACCATCTTATCAGTATGCCCCACAGCTCTGCCCACTTTGTATAGTCGTAAAGAGTGTCGGCCGGCCCGCGCCACTCTCTGTGACGCAGCAAAGCTGTTCCCGGCATAAGATTATCCGCGGCTCCTTTATTATTTGACTTGCCTGAAGGCACACTGGCTTGCTTTATTTTCATGCTGATCCGGTCCTTCTGATCTTCTTGATCTCAAGGCTTTCCATGAATGCCTGTATCCTCGTGGACAACTGTCCCGAGCCGCTGACCACATATTCACGGTCGATGCCCAGAGTAGGTATGCCGTATTCCTCATTCATCACCTGTACTGCTAAAGTGCGCTCATATCCCCAGAAATCGCAGAATTTGGGCTGTTCATACAGTATCCCGTCCGCTTTGTATTCCCTTACCAGATCCCTTACCGTTTCCCTGCGCTGTATTATCTTGTCCTGTGACATGAAACGCGGACATTGATTGCTTTCAAGATAGAAATCACAGACCTGATCCAGGGCAGGAGTGCTGTCGGTCAAAGGGATCTGCTGCCTGCCGGGGAATGATCCGAAACAGTAGCGGTCTGCTGCGACATAGCAGCGGCAGTTCTCGAGGATCTCAGAAAATACATAGTCATCCAGCTCGCCGCCAACTACAACTATCCTTGCGCGCCAAGGCGATACGGCATCCGGTCTGCGCTGCCTGAGATCCTCAAGCGTTTCCCTGAGATACGGGAGTATAAGCGAGGAAGGGCAGGCATAGCTGACAAGACACAATATGTGGAATTCCCTTGGTGTGATGATCGGATTTTCAGATTTCCTGAAGTTGCTGATCTCTTCGAATAAAGCACACATTTCATTGTGCTCGAGGACTGCTCTGCGTATACTCTCGTCACTGATATCTATACCGTATCTTTCGTGCAGCGGACTAAGTATATGATCTCTAATCTGTTGAGAGTACAGCTTTCTGCCGTGTTCGGACACCTTTAACGGGGCGTCGATAATGCCGTATGAGAATCCGGGGCTGGATATAAGATCCAGTTCACGAATGTTCTCAATTACACGCACCATTTGCTGACATGTATCAGAAGATGCATAAAAGTCAAGGAAGTTGAAGCCGCCTTCAAAGGCTCGTTCAAAAATAGCCCGGGCATATCCGCAGACGAAGCTGGACATATAATACTGGCTGATATCAAGAGAACCAGTGCCGGGCGCACGCAGGCGTACTGAAAAAGCACTGTCAAGATTCAGGAGCGGCTCCGGCAGATAGTAGCATGTGAAGCCGACAGCGATACCGCCTTCTTCTTTTGCTTTTTGCACCAGCTCGTTATTAGCCTGCTCCAGCAGTTTTTCATAGTATCGGATGTGAAGCAGATCTTTCATAATCAGGATTCTTTACAGGAAAAGTCAGTGATTGGAAATTTTAACCCCAATTAACCTACTATGTTTATATGCTTATATTTTTAATTTGTCAATAATATACAAAGTGATAGATAACATAGGAGAACCGGGAAATGAAGCTGACAGCAGTGGTTATGAGCGGAGGTGTTGACTCAAACGTAGCAACATATCTCATAAATGAAGCAGGATATCGATCAGATATAGTATACAGGTGAGCGGTCTACGAGAAGATCACTCAGTTTTTTATTGTAGAAAAAATCATGGATGAGCTGGTAGTACTCTTTCCAGAGAGGTAGAGTGAGACAGTTTTCCGAACGTGAACATGCGGCAGCGTCATCTGCAAGACATGCGACTGGAGCAAGAGGACCCTCCATGAGTTCAATTATCTCGCCAATCGGATAGTCTTCTGGATCGCGAGAAAGGCGGTATCCGCCGCCCTTGCCGCTGACAGCGGTAAGCAGTCCGCCACGGACAAGATCCTTTACTATTATTTCAAGGTATTTTTTAGATATCTCCTGTCTTTCGGCAATGTCCTTCAGAGGAATATAAGATCCGTTGTCATTCTCTGCCAGATCCAGCATCACTCTGAGCGCGTATCTTCCTCTTGTTGAGATCATATTCCTGCCCCCCGCCTATCAAATGAGTGTTTATTCTAATATAATAATACTATAAATCCTTTAACCTATCAATAAAATAGGCGAATATACATAAAACCTATTGACAAAGTAGGCGAATATGATTAATATACATTTTAACAAGGAGAAAAGACGAAAATGACAATCGATTTACATATTGAAAAAGAAATAATGAGCGATGAATACATTGCGAAAGGCATGCGCACACGATGTCGATGTATGACGGGGAACTATCAGGAGTGACACGTTCCCCTTAAGAATTATCAAAATCGAACATACAGCATTATTCGCATGAAATGCAGAAAGAAGGTAAATACAATGGCAAATATCTATAAAGGAACACTCGGACTTATCGGAAATACACCGCTCGTAGAGGTAACTAATATCGAGAAGGATCTCGGACTTGAAGCGACAGTGCTTGTCAAGCTTGAATACTTCAACCCGGCAGGCAGCGTAAAGGACAGAATCGCCAAGGCGATGATAGAGGATGCGGAGGAAAAGGGCTTGCTGAAGGAAGGGGCAGTCATCATAGAGCCTACATCGGGCAATACTGGAATCGGTCTTGCATCAATAGCAGCTGCCAAGGGCTATAGGATCATCCTGACAATGCCTGAGACGATGAGCGTGGAGAGAAGGAATATCCTCAAGGCATACGGCGCAGAGATAGTCCTGACCGAAGGAGCGAAGGGAATGAAGGGCGCGATCGCAAAAGCTGAAGAGCTCGCAAAGGAGATCCCGGGCGGCTTCATTCCGGGACAGTTCGTGAATCCTGCAAATCCGGCGATACATAAGGCAACTACAGGTCCGGAAATCTGGAACGATACTGACGGTGCTGTAGACATCTTCATCGCAGGCGTAGGAACAGGCGGCACAGTGACGGGAACAGGCGAGTATCTTAAGGAGCAGAAGCCTGAGGTGAAGGTGGTAGCTCTTGAGCCGGATGATTCACCGGTGCTCTCCGAAGGAAAGGCCGGATCGCATAAAATCCAGGGCATTGGCGCAGGATTTGTACCTGATGTGCTCGATACGGCAGTATATGACGAGGTGTTCAGAGCGACCAATCAGGATGCGTTCGATACAGCTAAGTATCTGGCAAAGAAAGAAGGTATCTCGGTAGGCATTTCATCCGGAGCGGCGCTTCACGCAGCGATCGAATATGCAAAGAAGCCTGAGAACAAAGGAAAGACTATAGTGGCACTGCTCCCTGACAGCGGAGACAGATACTATTCGACAGCTCTCTTTACAGACTGATCAAGAGTCTGAAAAACATTTTACATACAGGGTAAGGCGGGGGACAGCCATAACCGCCTTGCCCTGTACTGATGTACAGGGAGCTGAAATGGATCATTTTGAACTGGCCGATAAACTCGAAAAGGAAAAGAATCTGACCGACGATGAATTCGCTCGCATTTTGCTGTGCGAAGAGCCTGAGTTCAGTGAATATCTGGCAGAAAAAGCGCGCGCTGTCCGCGAGCAGTATTACGGGAAGGATGTTTACCTGCGGGGGCTGATCGAATTTACAAATTACTGCAAAAATAACTGCCGCTACTGCGGAATCCGAAGGGATAATAAGAAAGCTGACCGTTACAGACTAAGCGAAGAAGACATCATGTCCTGCAGCGATATAGGATATGAACTTGGATTCAGGACATTCGTACTGCAGGGCGGAGAAGATTCTTATTTTACAGATGACAGAATCGTATCTATCGTAAGCGGAATAAAAGAAAGACACCCAGACTGCGCTGTTACCCTGTCGATTGGAGAATATGAAAAAGAAAGCTATAAAAGATTTTTCGAAGCCGGAGCAGACAGGTATCTTCTGCGCCACGAGACTGCGGATAAGGGACATTATGAGGTGCTCCATCCTGCAGAAATGTCATATGATCACAGGATGAAGTGTCTGAGTGATCTCAGGGAGATAGGGTACCAGGTCG
>SVDE01000051.1 GCA_015057955.1 Lachnospiraceae bacterium
GGTGCTTCCCATCTGGCCCTTCCCCTGATGTTGAACTCCAGACAGTAATTCTCCAGAAGTGCAATCTCATCAGGGCTTCCGCCGGCGAAACCTGTTTTCAGGAAAGTGAACACCTGCTCATGATCCAGTCCTTCGGCTGAAACAGTAAGCGCAGACATAATGAAACGGACCAGAAGATTATCCCTGAATTCCGTTTTGTAATCGATGAAGGTTGGGATCCCGGCACTTTCAAATACACCGGCCACGATCGTATGATAGGCCTCCATATCGGTCGTGAGCACGCCAATGTCACGGAAGCGCACACCTTTCTGCCTTACGATCCTAAGTATCTGTGAAGCAGTAAAAGCAGCCTCGTCGCGGATGTCGGAACAGGATGTGACCTGGACCGGCAGATCCCTGTCAGATAAACCTGCTGCTGATACTTCCGATACTTCACATCCCTCTTCCCTTGCGATATCCGTAAGCCGGAAAAATGTTTCGGAAGGCAGAGCAAACAGATCGTACTCCGGACACCCTTCCCTGATATCACTGCGGGCTGCGGATATGGAGCATGTCACATCAGCAACTTTCAGCATGCGCGCAATTATCCTGTACTGGATCGGTGTAAAACCGGTAAATCCGTCAAGATAGATACTGCTGCCTGTCAGGAAATCCGATTCGGGAAGATATCTTGCAAATACATCCAGCACTTCTTCTGATGTGATGTATTTTTCCTCTATTGCTTTATTAAAGGCACGGAAAATAAGTCTGATATCCTGGATCTTCCGATACAGCAGACCGTTTTCTCCTGCAGCCTCTCCCATGAGATAAAGATCGTTGTCATCTATGCCGTACTGCTTGAACTCGGTTATAAGTGATTTTGTTTCCTCAACAAATCCGGCGGAATGGATCTTCCCGGCATATACCTTAAGATCATTCCTGATATCCTCAAGCACCTTTCTCAGGATAAGCGCCTTGCCGGAATCATCAAGTATGTCCTTTGTTTCTCTCCCGAGTTTTGCCAGCACGACGTGTGCAAGCCTGTCAAAACTTACTACATCTATGTTCATGCAGGCGTGCCGGGGATGCAGTTCCACTACTCTCTGCTGCGTCCTGAGCGTGAACTGTTCCGGCACTATGATCACGAACTTTCTGTCTCTGCTCTTTGTTGCCTCGCCCACCATTTCTGAAACTGTCTGAAGTGACAGGTCCGACCTTACCGGGGCTGTTATGATTCTGAGCATATTATCTCCTTGCATGCATTCTCAGCGTAAACATCAGTCATTCCTGCAATAAAATCCCTGACTGCGGCCCTGTAAACCGACCGCGTCTCAAGGTTTCCGTAAACCTTTCTGTTAAGACATCTTTCGGCCAGCGGTCCGAGTCCTGTTCCCTTCACTGCCTCCTGATCACAATACATGGAAAGGAATACCGCAAAGTCCTCCAGGACTTTGTTTCCCTTGTGATCCTTTACAAGGTCTCTTATCGTCTCGCTGCCACTATACAGTTTTTCAAGTCCCAAAAACAGGACTTTTAAATTTTCTTCCGCTTTTTTATTTATCTCTATGAGTTTTGGGGAGAGATAGATGTTCTCATAATTGAACTTCTTTATCTCAGATATCTGCCTGTACACATCATCGCTGAGCCTGAGACCATCCTTCGGGGAACTGTGCCTGCACAGATCGATTATGGCGTTGTGCATGATCACAGTTGTATTTACAGTCTCGTTCCTGATGCCGGCTATCTTCTCAAGCTCTTTTATCTGTCCGATCTGCAGTATGCCCATCATCCTTGCATCTTCAAGATCCCTTCCGAGATATGCGATCTTATCGGAAAACTTGACTACGCAGCCCTCCCATGTGGCGGCTTCATATTTGCCCGGAGAATCAAATTCTTCCAGGTCAAACAGATCATCCCTGGGAACTATTGCATTTGAGTCCACTTCACCGCAGTGGGAGATAATGCCGTCCCTGACAGCGTAAGTCAGATCAAGGCCCTGAAGATTCATCTCATTGTCTTCGAGCAGTTCTATATTGTCACATATATACAGGCCGTTTTTTTCATGCCAGAATCCTGTGCCGAGGTATTCTTCGGATAAACTTTTCAGTACCTTTTCGCCCTGATGGCCGAACGGCGCGTGCCCCAGATCGTGGGCCATTGAGATAACTTTAGTAAGTTCGGTATTCAGTCCGAGGAAACTGGCTATGGTCGAACTCACAGATTCCACATGCAGCACATGCTCCATCCTTGTGCATACATGATCATTATCGCCGGCATTGAAGAACACCTGCGTCTTGTGCTTCAGACGCCTGAAAGCGAGGCTGTGCAGCACTCTTGTATAGTCGCGGCCGAACGGCGACCTTATGTCGTCCGCACGGCCGTATAATTCTTTTTCTCTGTGTATCAGCCTGTCCCAGTTCCTGCATCCCGGGACAGCTGCAACATTTTCAAATGATCCGGACATTTCTCCTCCCGGTAACGGGATATCAGATATATCCCATGTTTTTCAAGATAAATATGAACAATGTCATGGTAAATGAGGACAACAGTGTTGTAAGCGCCACAACGCTCGATGATATCGTGCCCTCGTATCCGTACTGCTTGCACATTATGAATCCGACCGGTGTTGCCGGCGAGGCAAATGCCACAAGTATGGCGATCAGGTGCTCGTTCCTGAATCCCATGGCAACCGCGAGCGGCAGAGTGATCGCAGGGAATATCAGGAGTTTGAATGCTGAAGCAAGGCCTGATTTTCCGATCTTTCCGAAAGCCTTTTTAAACTCGAAATCTGCGCCGATGCAGATCAGGGCGAAAGGCGTCGCGATCCTCTTGATGAGTTCAAGAGTTGACATGATCACTACCGGATACTTTATTCCGATCAGGGAAGATACAAATCCTGCGAGTATCGAAATAATGATAGGATTCTTTGCGATGCCGATAATGGCTTTTTTCAGTCTGTGCTCTCCTGCATTGAGCGACTTGTCCGGCGATTCCGTCTGAAGAAGTATGACTGCGAAGACGTTGTACAACGGTACTGTGGCAAGCATCATTATGCCGCCCATGCTCGTGTTGCCGCTTATCCTTTCAACCAGAGCCATTCCGCTCACGGCGAGGGAGCTTCTGTAGCAGCCCTGCACGAACTCGGCTATCTCAGCCCTGTTCTTCCTGAAAGTAAGCCTGCATACGCCCCATGTGACCAATACGATCACCAGAGTTGCTATGAAGCAGAACAGAAAGAATGTCAGATCGAACGTCTCCCTGAAATCAGCCGTAGCCATGTCAGCAAACAGAAGACACGGGATCGTGACTGAAAAATTAAAGCTGTTTGCTTTCTTGATAAATGGTTCATCTACTACTTTGATCCGTCTGATGAAATAGCCTACTGCCATCACAAGAAACAGAGGCATGGTCGCATTTAATGAAAAAACCAGATTCCCTAACATTTAATATTTCCCCAGATATGATTCTACTTCCCAGTTGGTTATCCTTCTATTATAGTCATCCCATTCATGTTTCTTCGCGCCTATGTATTTGGCAAACAGATGGTCTTCGAGAACATCCCTTACGAACTTGTCCTTCTCGGCCTTGCAGATAGCGTCATACATGTTGACCGGCAGGGTCTTGATGCCTGAGCGCTTGATCTCTCTCTGGCTCATCTCAAAAATGTTCTTGTCCACCGAAGGCGGAGGAGTCATCTTCTTCTCTATGCCGTCAAGTCCCGCTTCAAGGCAGAGCGCGATCGCAAGATACGGGTTTGCGGAAGGATCGGCGCTCCTGAGCTCAATACGGGTTGATGCGCCTTTGCTCGATGGTATCCTTACCAGCGGACTCCTATTTTTTGCAGACCAGGCAATGTAGATCGGTGCCTCGTATCCCGGGACAAGCCTCTTGTATGAATTGACAAGCGGATTGAGGAATATGGTCATTCCTTCTATGTGCTTCATGATGCCTGCCATAAATGAGTAGGCTGTCTTGGAAAGGCCGTTTTTATCCTTCTCATCAACAAATACGTTTTTGCCGTTCTTTGTGAGCGACATGTTCAGATGCATGCCTGAACCGGCTATCCCAAAGATGGGCTTAGGCATGAAAGTGGCGTACAGGTCATGCTTGTCTGCGACTGTCTTGACCGTCTGTTTGAAGGTCATGATATTGTCAGCTGCATGCATCGCGTTTTCATATTTGAAGTCTATCTCATGCTGCGCCGGTGCGCACTCATGGTGTGATGCTTCTATCTCAAAGCCCATTGCTTCAAGCGCAAGGACGATATCTTTTCTGGCATTCTCGCCAACGTCATTGGGACCAAGGTCGAAATATCCGCCCTTGTCGTTTGAATTCAGCGTAGGTTCTCCGTTTGCCCCCTTGTTAAAAAGGAAAAACTCGCATTCAGGTCCCACGTTGAACTCATAGCCCAGTTTGCGGGCATGAGCGATGGCTTTTTCAAGTATATTCCTCGGATCTCCCATGAAGGGCTTTCCGTCAACACCGTAAACATCGCAGATGATGCGGCAGATCTTGACATCACCATGCTTCCAAGGATAAACAGTAAACGAATTGAAATCCGGGCTAAGCCGCATGTCTGATTCTTCTATTCTTGCAAAACCCTCGATTGAAGAACCGTCAAACATCATCTTTCCGTCAAGAGCCTTTTCAAGCTGGCTGGATGTGATCGACACGTTCTTCATGGCGCCGAAGATATCGGTAAACTGGAGCGTGATGAATTCAATGTTCTCTTCCCTTACGGTCCTGATTATGTCTTCTCTTGTAATACTCATTATTATTCCTCCATGTATACCCTGTTACTGCTGTGCGCCGAGCTTCATGTCACCGGGCTTTATCCATCCTACTTTTCTAAGGAGCCTGCATACAAGCCATGAGATCACACCCGGGATTATGAAGCTTACAACAACGAGTCCGATCCAGTCAGTGGCTGTGATCGCTGCTTTCGTTCCTGCCGCAATGTCATTTACCCATCCTGTATATACTCCGATCTGTCCGACCAGTCCGCATGTTCCCATTCCTGATGACACTGCAGCACCGTTCATCTGGAGCCTGAACAGGCAAGTGGCAACCGGGCCGTTTACAAGTGAAGCGACCAGCGCCGGTATCCATATTCTGGGATTCTTTACTATATTGCCCATCTGGAGCATCGATGTTCCGATACCCTGTGCAACAAGGCCTCCCCATTTATTCTCATAAAAGCTGGCTACAGCAAATCCGACCATGTTTGCGCAGCATCCTGCAACTGCGGCGCCTCCTGCGAGTCCCGTAAGACCAAGCGCGGCACAGATCGCGGCACTTGAGATCGGCAGTGTGAGTGCAACTCCGACAAACAGTGAGACCAGCATTCCCATGAAGAACGGCTGAAGTTCCGTAGCCCACATGATGGCATTTCCTACCGATGAAGCTGCAATTGCTATGTAAGGAGCAATGAACATGCTGAGAAGACCGCCGACTCCTATCGTGACTATCGGGGTTACGATAAGATCGATCGGTGTGAGCTTGGATACAAGTTTTCCGCATTCACATGCTATTACAGCTATCAGATACACTGCAAGCGGTCCGCCCGCTCCTCCTGCCTGGCATGCTGCATAACCTACAGCTGCAAGCGACAGCAGCACGTATGTGGGAGCTTTAAGTGCATAACCGATCGCAACTGCCATCGCAGGTCCCATGACCGCCGACGCGAATCCGCCGATAGTGACAAGTATCCCTATTCCGAACTGGTTTCCTATGGTGGAAAGTATGGTTCCTATGAGAAGTGATGCGAACAGTCCCTGCGCCATGGCTCCGAGCGCGTCCACGAAATAGCGCTTTGCAGAAAAGACTATTCCCTGTTTTTCAAGAAATTTGCCGAATTTGCCTTTTTCTTTGCTGTTATTTGCCATTTTGTCCCCTCTTATCTGCCATTTTCAGGCATTATTTATGCAAAATCGTCACAAAAAATATGTCAAGATTGCTATTACACCGAATTATTGCATTTTGCATTTCAAAAGTCAATCTTTTCAATTATAATTGAATGGAAATGGCAAAAAAGTATTACGCGGTAAAAAAAGGGCTTACACCCGGCATATATACTGATTGGGAAACCTGCAGAAAACAGGTCGATTCCTTTCCCGGAGCTGAGTACAAAGGTTTTGCTACTCTTGAAGAGGCAGAAAGATATCTGGATCCCGAAGGAAGTTTATCCTCAGAACAGGAAGGGCTTATCGTCCCCCCCGGATGCGCCGTCGCTTATGTTGACGGTTCTTTCCGTGAATCGACCGGGAAGTTCTCGTACGGAGTTGTATTCTTTGCGGATGACGAGGAAGGCACCTTGAGGGAACATCATTTCAGCCGTTCTTTTTCCGATCCCGAGCTTCTTGAGATGCGCAATGTCTCTGGAGAGATCATGGGCGCCGCGCAGGCGATGAAGACTGCTGCCGCAATGGGAATAAAAGAACTGACGATCTACCATGACTACGAAGGGATCGCTAAATGGTGCCAGGGACTGTGGAAGGCAAACAGGCCATGGGTTAAAAAATATAAGGCTTTCTATGATGAGATGAGCAAAGTCCTTAAGATAAACTTCATAAAAGTAAAAGGACACTCCGGCGACAGATATAACGAGATCGCTGATGAGCTTGCAAAAAAGGCACTGGATCAATGACCAGTGCCTTTAGTGTTATCTTTTATTTTTCAGGATCATTTCTGAAGAAGTTTAGCGAAGTACTTGATAGTCCTGCACATGTTGGATGTGAATGAATTCTCATTGTCATACCATGAAACTACCTGAACTTCTGTAAGGCCGTCTCCGATAGGATTGACCATTGTCTGTGTAGCATCGAAGAGTGATCCGTAGGTCATTCCGATAACGTCTGAAGAAACGATGGGATCTTCTGTGTAACCGAATGACTCATTTGCAGCAGCTTTCATTGCTGCGTTGATCTCTTCAACTGTAACCTCACCCTTAACAACTGCTGTAAGAATAGTTGTAGATCCTGTTGCAACAGGAACTCTCTGTGCGGAACCGATGAGTTTGCCCTTGAGTTCAGGGATAACAAGACCGATAGCCTTTGCAGCACCTGTTGAGTTGGGAACGATGTTGATAGCTGCAGCACGTCCTCTTCTCTTGTCACCTTTCCTGTGAGGTCCGTCAAGGATCATCTGATCGCCTGTGTAAGCATGGATTGTTGACATGATACCTGCCTGGATGGGTGCAAGTCCGTGAAGAGCCTTAGTCATGGGTGCAAGGCAGTTTGTTGTGCATGAAGCAGCTGAGATGATATCGTCTTCAGCCTTGAGATCTTCATGGTTAACATTGTAAACGATAGTAGGAAGGTCATTTCCTGCAGGAGCTGAGATGATAACCTTCTTAGCGCCGGCATTAAGATGTGCCTGTGACTTTTCCTTGCTTGTATAGAAACCTGTGCACTCAAGTACAACATCAATATCAAGGTCTTTCCAAGGCAGGTTGTTTGCGTCTGCTTCCTTGTAGATCTCGATCTCAACACCGTCAACGATGATTGAATGATCTGTGCATTCTACCTTGTCAGCAAGTGCGTAACGTCCCTGTGTTGAATCATACTTAAGAAGATATGCGAGGGTGTCAGGGCTTGTAAGATCATTGATGGCAACGATCCTGAAGCCTTCTGCCTTGAACATCTGTCTGAATGCAAGACGTCCGATACGTCCGAATCCATTAATTGCTACTCTAACTTCCATTTTAAAACCTCCATGTTATCTGGATTTTGCACATTCGGGCAAAACATTATTTACCGTCCATAATTTTATTATAAAAAGCTCATCTGATTCTATATGCACTATACCGAAATTTCGCTTGAAATAAGGCTTTTTTATATGCATAAATACATCTGTGCACTTGAAGATGCCCTGATCCTAAAGTATACTTTTAAGATCAGAGTCAGGGGAGCTATTTCATGAAGACCATTCGATTATTTGATGACCAGCCATATGAAAAAGTTTTTTCAGCAAAAGTCATTGCTTGTACGGCACGTGAAGACGGTCTGTACGATGTTCTGCTTGACCGCACCCTTTTCTTTCCGGAAGAAGGAGGTCAGTCTCCCGACACCGGCTTTTTAAGCTGCGGACAGATCCGGGCAGATATAAGCGATGTGCAGGAAAATAAAAACGGCGAGATCATCCATGAGTCTGACAAGCCGTTTGATGAAGGCGCGGAGGTAACGGGTGAAATATCATTCGATCACCGGTTCAACAACATGCAGCAGCATACCGGTGAGCACATTTTCTCAGGTCTGGTAAATCAGCTGTATGGATATGACAATGTCGGATTCCACCTGAGCGACAATGAAGTGACAATGGACTACAACGGAACTCTTACCCCTGATGACATACAGATCCTGGAATTCAGGGCTAATGAGGCGATCATAGAAAACATCCCGGTTGAGTGCAGATATCCTTCTCCTGAAGAGATCAAAACCATACCCTACAGGAGCAAGAAAGAGCTGGAAGGGCCTATCAGGATAGTCACCATACCGGGGATAGATACATGTGCCTGCTGTGCACCTCATGTGAGGTCTACCGGCGAGATCGGGCTTTTAAAGGTCCTGAGCTGCCAGAGCCACAGGGGCGGCGTCAGGGTAAGGATCCTGTGCGGTTTCCGTGCTCTTAAGGAGTTCAACATGCTGCAGGATGCGGCTGCCGTTGTTTCCAAAGAACTCTCAGCGCCAGTATCGCCCGTATCGTTCACCGAAGCTTTTGAAAAAAAGAATGTCAATCTGATGAAACTAAAGGAACGTCTCTTCTCTCTCCAGACAAAGCTCCTTGAACTTCAGATCACTGAGCTCGATCCCGATGATCCGGATGTCACCCTTTTTGTAGACGGGCTGGATGAAGTTAAAAAACGCGAGATCTTAAACGGGCTCGTTACCGAACGGGACGGTTTCTGCTCAGTATTCGACGGCAATGATACGGACGGATATTCATTCATCATCGCAAGTTCGGCGCTTGACTGCAACATCCCTGTCAGGAAACTTCGTGAACAGTTTGGTGCCAAAGGCGGCGGTAAGAGCATAATGGTCCAGGGACATGTAAATGCGCCGGCTGAAAGCATCCGGGAGCTGATAAAGAGCCGCGCTTGAACGTTGTTTAAATAAAGTGCTTACATCTTCCTCTGTAAGAGTGATAGAATCCATACAGTCTGTTTTACGGAGGATGACATGAAAAATACTAATAAAAGCGCTTTCATAATAGTTTCGATAATCCTTATATCTGTCTGCCTTCGCGGACCCATTACAGGTGTAGGGCCTCTGGTCACAACACTTCAGGGGATATTCGGTCTTTCGGGTTTTGCCGCTGGCGCCCTCAATACCCTTCCTTTGCTCACTTTTGCCGCAGTATCATTTGCCACCGCATTTCTAAGCCGTAAAGCAGGCATCGGCAGACTGATGCTCATAAGCCTTATATTTATTTTTGCAGGACTTCTGATCCGTTCATTCTTTGGCAGCATAGGTCTGTTCGCTGGAACAGTGATCCTGGCTGCAGGCATCGGAACCAATAATGTCCTGCTGCCGGTGGTTGTAAAATCCAGATTTCCCGGACACATCGGGACACTGACATCTGTTTATACTACTCTGATGGCTGCTTTTGCCTCCCTTTCCAGCGGGACGAGCGTGCCTCTTACCAATGCTTTTAACTCTGTTTTCGGTGCAGGAAGAGGGTGGCAGTTTGCTCTGGTTATCTGGATCATTCTGGTAGTCTTCGCATTCTTTTTCTGGCTTCCGAATTCCGGCGAAAGATTTGACGGAAGTGAAAATGAACCAGCCGCATCCGAAACGAGGCGCAGATCTGTAGCCTGTTCATCAATCAGCTGGTTCATCACTTTATACATGGGATTCCAGTCAATGTGTTTCTATTTTTCTGTCTCATGGTTTGCGACCATACTCCAGAGCTACGGATACACTCCGGTCAGATCAGGACTTTTTAACATGCTTATGATGCTCTGCGGTCTTCCATGGGCTTTCATCATGCCGATCATTGCCAGCAGGACCAGACATCAGAGTTTCTGGGGCGCCCTCATTGGATCTTTATACGCACTCGGCATGATCTCACTCCTGTTTGCATACAGCACCGCAGGCCTTGTGGTCACGATCATTACAAACGGTTTCGGTTCAGGTGCCGCCATTGCGTTCTGCATGGTTCTGTTTGTTCTGCACACAAAGGATCCGCGCGACGCCAGCTCCCTATCCTCAATGGCGCAGGGTGTCGGATACATATTTGCTGCAATTGCGCCTGTTCTCATGGGTGCTCTGTTCGATTCCACCGGTTCCTGGACTGTACCTCTCATCATCATGACTGTCATTGGTGTTTTATGCGCGGTATGCGGAGGACTGTCAGGCATGAACCGCATGGTTGATACAACCATCAGATAAGTTCAATTTTTTTCCTGAAGTCCCTTGAAGAGACAAGGGAACATCCTTCGCCTCGTATGATTATCTGCTCAAGGCCGTCAGATGTTACAACTGCGACCTTGTGCTTTTTGCCATGGGCATGGGCAAATTTTTCAATATACTGATCAGCTGTTTCGGCTTCCTTTGTAAACACCACATGTATGTTCAGATAATCCAGCACTTCAGTGTCATGTCCCTTCACCCGATACGCATCAAATACAGCTATGACTTCGCTCTCTGTAACTGCCTGCCAGTTACAGAGTTTTTCAAGAAGGGATATCCTGGCCGCATCCATGTTGTCCAACGCCAGTTCCTTTAGATCATCCCACGCAAAGATCACATTATATCCGTCTACCAGCAGATAATCCGCATCCTCAGGCTGGAATACCGAAGGTACAAATGTCTTCCCGCCTTTGCCGTGCATTGCGGAATTGGCTGCTCCGCCCGCCTGCAGGCCAAACGTCTTTTTTCGTTTGCTTTTCCATTTGTGGGCGGCTGCAGCATTTCTGCCTGTTGTCCCCGATATGATGGAATCTATTTCTTCAGTTCCAAGCGAATAGCCGGAAGACCTGGTCCTCCTGGTATCCAATACCGGGACTTCCGCCCCGCTGATCACATCTTCTATGTCTTTCTTTTCGATCCTTAACGCATCAAGATCGGTATGTATGTACTCATACACTCTGTCATATGGAACAATGTATCCGCTGCCGCGCGCGCAGAAAACCGAATCAGGAGTATTGGCAGTATCTGCAAGAGGATCATACCCCTTAGAAGCGATCACTCCTTCGCTGTCGCGGCATCTGCCATAACCGTCCGGGACCATTGTCATGCTGCCAAGTCCCTTTGTATAAGCCGCAAGTTCCATGGGGTATCCTGCAGCCTCCCTGACCGGCACTCTTCCTGAGATAAGCGCGTACCCGGAGCTGTTTTCCGGCACGGAAAACACAGCGTTCATCCTGTCAAGATCGGTCATTGCCCTTCCGACATTTGCCGCAGGAACTCTGAGTTTGAAACTGAAATACGGCTCAAGCAGCACATTCTTTGCCATCATCAGACCCTGACGTACAGCACGGTAGGTTGCCTTTCTGAAGTCTCCGCCTTCTGTATGTTTCTTATCCGCTCTTCCTCCTATGACAGTTATCCGCATGTCGGTTATGACCGATCCCGTCAGTACGCCTCTATGCTCCTTTTCAGCCAAATGTGTGAGGATCAGCCTCTGCCAGTTGAGTGCGAGCAGGTCTGTATCGACATCTGCGGCAAATTCAAGGCCGCTTCCCGCCTCCAGCGGCTCCATCAGCAATATGACCTCGGCATAGTGCCTGAGCGGTTCAAAATGGCCTGCTCCGATCACCGGCGCCTCTATGGTCTCGCGGTATATAACCTCTCCGGTATCAAATGTCACATCCAGGTCAAACCGTCTCTTCAGCACTTCGCTAAGGACTTCGAGCTGGACTTCACCCATGACCCGAACATATATCTCTTTTGTTTCCTCGTCCCAGTCAACGTATAACTCGGGATTTTCCTCCTCAATAATGCGGAACTGCCGGCAGCATATAACCGGGTCTTTGTCTGCTCCGATCACTGCTCTATACCGCATCACAGGCATCAGTACAGGAAGGACTGAGCCTGATTCATATCCGAAGCCCTGCCCTGCATGGCTTTCATTCAGACCTTCAACTGCACAGACATCACCGGCAAATACTTCCGGAACCGTCTCAAATCTGTCTCCTGAATATATCCTTATCTGATTGATCTTGGAAAGAGTTTCGCCGTCAGGAAGCGTGCTTCTGGCCTTCAATGAGCCGCCTGTGATCTTCATCATCGTAAGCCGTCTTCCGGAATCATCACGGAATATCTTGAACACCCTTGCTCCAAACTCTTCGGGGTAATCTCTCTCAAGCGTAAGTTCATCTATGGCATTGATAAGCTCGCCCACACCTTCGTCTTTCAGGGCAGATCCGAAAAATGCAGGGAATACTTTTCTGTCCGCGATCAGGTCTTTTATGGTATCATCTGACAGTTTTCCTTCACTTAAGTACTCCTCCATGGAGTCTTCATCACCCATTGCGGCGTGATCGTAGAACTCATCTGTCCGTTCTGCTCCAAAATCAGCTATCCTGTCGGACAGTCTTCTCCTTGCTTCATCAAGCAGACTTTCCCGATCGCTATCCGGCATGTCCATTTTATTAAAGAAAATGAGCACAGGTATGCCGTATTTTTCAAGGAGCCTCCAGAGGTTTTCGCTCTGGCCTGTTATGCCGTCTCCTGCGCTTATGATGAGCAGCGCATAATCGAGCACCTGAAGAGTTCTCTCCATCTCTGCGGAAAGGTCTGCATGCCCGGGGGTGTCCAACAGATTTACCTTAGTATCCCCGTAACTGAACACGGCCTGCTTCGAATATATCGTTATGCCTCTTTTTCTCTCAAGAGAATCGTTATCCAGAAATGACTCTCCCTTGTCCACACGGCCAAATGACCTGATAATACCGGTCCTGTAGAGAATGACTTCCGACAGAGTCGTCTTTCCCGAATCAACATGGGCGATTATACCCAGAGTTATGTTCTTCATCCTGTTCTCCATTGATCTATATGAATCGGAGAATATCATTTATTCCGTCAAAGTGCAAGCCACGCGAAAAAGGGCTGCCGCTTTTCATGCGGCAGCCCATATACAAAAGGGGAATATGATCTGTATCATTTTTATGCAAATCTCGGGAATGCAACCTTACGGCCAATGCGGGGCTTTCTCTCGATCGTGCCAAGGCCTTCCTTGTAACGCCTGAGTCCCATTGCATATGCGAAACCAAGATCCTCGTTCTCTTCCTGAATATCCTTTTCTTCACGTCTGAGTCCCATTGCGTATGCAAATTCCATTGCTTCACTGTTTGTTGTATTATAAGCCTTCATGATGATCTCCTTTTTTATCTTTGTGCGGTATCCGTTTTATACCATCTGGTGAGCTGCGTTATATACTATTTTTCTGTCGAGTGCCACGTTCCTGATATAGACTGCAAGATTTACGAGCACTATCACAAGATTTACAAGATACACTACAAGTACATAGTTGATCTGGTTTGTTATCACTTTAGCTGTGATGCCTCCGATATATCCTGTTATGATCAGAAGCAGAAAAGGAAGGCTTGTTCCCTTTGCTGTTCTGGCTTTATAAGCCTTGATCACGTTTAACGGCCATGAAAGCCCGAAGCAAATCAGCATTACTGTTTCAAAAATTGATCCCATTATTGTTTTCCTCTTTTCTGTTTCGGATTATTTCTCCTGACAGGTCCTATCATAAACCTTTGAAAAACAGAGTCAATTTTACGAAAGATTTAAAAATATTTTTTTGCTTTGCTCATTTTTTTTACTTTCGAAAGCTGTTTTTGAAAGTTCGGATATCGTATTATATAAACCACAGATTATAAATAATGAGGGAAACAGGATGAATAATGACAGATCCGGGCTTCAAAGATACATTTTTATCGTGCAGGCAGTAATGATCATTGCTCTTGCAATTGTCCTCGGAACGATCGGTATTTTTATGAACCTGCGTGAAGAATCCAGGCAGCGTGACCTGAACCTGCAGAATGTAGCTGAAGCGGTTGCCCAGTCACAGCTTGTCAGCCAGGCAGTATCAGGAAATACCACAGATGAATTGACAGAATATCTTGATACTTTAAAAGGATCATTATCAGACATTGACGTTATATCTGTTGTAAACAGCAGCAATGTCCGTCTGTATCATTCCAACCATGACCTTATAGGAACTATATTTGACGGTACCATGCCTGATTTTGAATCCGAAGGCGGATACTACTCAATAAACGACAGCGGACCTTCCGGCATACAGCGCCGTTCCTATGCTGCAGTAAAGCTAAAGGACGGGCACTATGGAGGTTTTGTCATGGCCATTATGCTCAGGAGCAGCATAATGGCAAAAACGGTAAGAACAATAATAATATTCATCGCTGTAATTCTGTTTGCAATACTGATTGAGCTGGTTATTTCCTTTAAAATATCCGGGCTGGTAAAGAAACGGCTCATGGGCTATGAACCTGATACATTTACCGCAATGTACCGCACCAGAGACAGTATTCTTGAAGCCCTTAATGAAGGTGTCATAGCATTAGACAGCAATGGTACTGTAAAGTTTGTAAATAGTGCTGCTGTATCGATGGTCGGCACCGGAGAACCCGGAAATGAAAGTGTTTCTGACGAGACCGGAAGGAAACTCCTTTCTGAAACTCTTGAGACCGGTAAAACAGAGCTCTCGGTTCCGGTAAGTTCTGTTCCGGGAACCAGCATCTTGATAGACAGGATCCCTGTATTAGACGGTGAAAGCGTCCATGCTGCAATAGGCATACTCCACAACCGCACAGAATATACAAGGCTTGCCGAAGATCTCGCCGGCACACGCTTTCTGGTGGATTCAATGAGAGCAAACAACCATGATTTCACCAACAAACTCCACGTCATACTCGGCCTCCTGCAGATGCAGATGTATGACGAGGCTACTTCATATATTGAAAACATAACCATGATCCAGCGTGAGACCATCAGGGAGATATCACACTCCATAGATGTTCCGGCTGTCGCAGCACTGCTGATCGGCAAAACATCAAGAGCCTCCGAATTGAATGTAAGATTTATTTTCAATAAAGAGAGTTCATACCATTCCGAAGACATTTTCATTCCACAGGACGCTCTCATCACGATCATCGGTAATCTGATAGATAATGCACTTGAAGCAATGAACAGTTCGAATAATGAATATTCAAACGTCAAAGAACTGAATTTTGGAATCTATTCCCATCCCGGTGCCCTTCTCATAACTGTAGATGATACAGGTCCCGGTATCAGCGAAGAAAATATCACCCATATTTTTGACAACGGTTTTACAACAAAGGGAGACGGCCATGGTACCGGTCTTTATCTGGTCAAAGAAAATGTTGAAGCTCTGGGCGGCACGATCTCTGTTGAGTCCCTGCCCGGAACAGGAACCTCATTCTCCATAAGTTTTACAGAAAATGACATGAAGGAGGAACACAAAAATGTATAATGTCCTGATCGTGGAAGATGATCCGATGGTTGCAATGATCAATGAGCAGTACATAAGCCGCAGCGAATCATTTCGTGTGATAGGAAAATGCGGCAGCGGCCAGGAAGCGCTCGAATTGCTGGAAAAGAAAAGCGCTGACCTTGTGATCCTTGATGTCTACATGCCAAAGATGAACGGTATCGAAACTTTGCGGGAGATCCGCAGCAGAAACATCCCTGTTTCCGTCATCATGGTCACTGCGGCAAATGACCTTGATACCTTTGAAGCCGCGACAAGACTAGGCGCGATCGATTATCTTGTAAAGCCTTTTGATTATCAGCGTTTCAAGCTTGCCCTTGATAAATTCGACGCGAAATCCAGTACACTTAGGGGAGGCAATGTATTAAACCAGAACATGATTGACAAGGTTATGGGCGCGGCTGTTTCCGAACATGAAGCAGCACCTAAAGGAATACAGGAAAAAACACGCGCAATGATAATTGATTCTCTTGCTGCCTCCGGCGGATGGATGACCGGAGAGGAGATTGCTGAAAAAACAGGTCTCTCCAGTGTGACTGTGAGACGTTACATGAATCATCTGGTCGAATCCGGAAGCGTAACAGGAAAAATGAACTATGAAACCGGCGGCAGGCCAAGCATGATGTACAGGGTATGAATCAGATTTAAAAGGGTCAGACGTACAGTCTGACCCTTGTTCTTGTCCTTCCCTTTCCGGTCTGGCCGGTAATGCCGTCAAATATGAACTTCCCAAACCCCCGGACTGAAACGGCACTTCCGTCTTTCAGCTCAAGGCTGCTGTTCTCACACTCTCTTCCATTCACGAAAATGTTTCCGCTCCTAAACAGCTCCTGGCTTTTTCCCCTTGAAAGATTGAATACCTTTGCAACGACCGCATCACATCTGTTTGACGATACAACAAGGTCGATCTCTTTAAACTGCGGTGCTGCATTTTCCGGTATTTTGCTGCAGACAGTGCATGAAACCGCAGTATGCTTTACTTTTACAAGATTTTCGGATATGTAGTTGGCCATCTTTTCGTCTGCGAACACATACCCGGTGTTTTCCCTGACTATAATGTCCCCTATCAGTTCCCTGTCTATCCCGAGGTTCATTATCGCCCCGAGAAAGTCCCGGTGCGAGAGTTCGTCAGAGAACTTGCCCGACAGCGGTCTGATCTCAAGCGTGCAGATCGGGAAATCCTCATCATATCCTAGTATTTCAGGTGATCCGAATCTTACCATCTGCCTCTCGCATCCGTCCTGCCCTCCGAAGAAAGCGATCCCGGCAAACTTAAGTTCTTTTTCACAGGAATGCACAGAGCTCTGCTCGGCCAGATTCAGAAACCCGGAATATGTATAGATATTCCGGGTAAAGCTTCTTTCTGCCAGATCGGATATATGACTGATGAGTTCGTCACTGTGCTGCATGCTTTACGTTCTGCTTTCTGCTTCTTTTAATGTAATTCTTAAAGAAAGAACATTCTCTGTCATTGACCTCTTCCGCCAGATCATCTCCGACCGTAAGATGGAAAACATGGAACAGCGGTTCTTCTTCAGATCCGTATATCTTGGTGAGGTGCTCTATGCCATATCTGTTCAGGGCTTCTTTCATTGGCTCAAGGAATTTAAAGCAGAAGTCGCCTACACAGCTCATGAGATAAACCGGAGGAAAAGCTTCATTTATGTAGTCGGATACATTCAGGATACCGCTCCTGATCGGAGTTTCATCCTGGGTGACCAGTCCTTTCATCAGTTCTTTTTCTCCCATGAACTTAAGAGGATCATATGCGCCGCAGTTAAATGCAGCCGCATTGATCTTTATTCCTTCAGGGGGTCTGAAATCAAAATTTGCTGCATATTCTTTATTGATCAGCATGCAAATGAACTGTCCTGCAATGTTTGCTCCTGCTGAATCGGCCATTATGAATATGTTGTTCAGGTCCAGTCCATATTGATCGCTATGCTCAGAAAGCCAGAAAAATACATTGTTCGTGTCTATCAGCGCACACGGGAAACGGTGTTCAGGAGCCAGGCGGTATGAATAATTGATCACAGCAAAACCGCGCTGCGCCAGACCTGCACAGTAGAACCTGTATGTCTCCTTGTCACCGTAGATCCAGGCTCCTCCGTGGACATTTACGATGACAGGTATCTTTTTAAGTTCTCCGCCTTTACCATCCTGGTCATATGGCCTGTATACATCAAGGAGATTCCATCTCGGATCAGCCCCGTATCTGATGTCCGTAAAACTCCTGATATCCTCCGGGATGACAAGCCCGGCATCGCGTTTTGTATCGGAATTCTCCATGGTTTGCCGCATGTTGCGTGCGACCTGCATCGCAGTCTGCCGGTTTATGATATTGTTAGTTGCAGACGCAAATTCCCCAAATCCTGATCCAAAACGGTCGGAAAGGTTGTCCTGCAGGTTAGCTTCAAACTCTCTCTGTCTGTCACCGAGGTCGTCATCAAGCTTATCAACAAGTCCCCACCCATGGGAGATCAGTTCTTCTTTCATTCTTTCGCCAAATGTCTTATCACTCTTCTGTCCGGCCTCTTCCAGGACTTTACCGGCTAAAGACATGCCCTGCTTAGCGACATTTCCTATGACAGTCGCAGCTACACTAATACCGAAATCACGAAGGCTCCCTTTTACGTTTTCCCCAAACAGCTTATTCTTTTCGCCTCTTTCAGAAGTAAAATTGCTTGCTGAACCGGCATCTTTATTGTCAATAGGGACCAGGTTGTTTTCTATTTGATCATTTTTGCTCATGTCAATTCTCACAATGTAAGTTTGATCTGTAATTAAATATATAATATCA
>SVDE01000052.1 GCA_015057955.1 Lachnospiraceae bacterium
CGAAAAGACTCTCCATAAGAGAGTGATCGCCCAGGACGAGGCGGTAAATGCCATATCCAGGGCTATCAGAAGAGGCCGTGTCGGACTGAAGGATCCCAATAAGCCGATAGGGTCATTCCTGTTCCTCGGACCCACAGGCGTCGGAAAGACGGAACTGTCAAAAGCACTTGCTGAAGCACTCTTCGGAACTGAAGAATCCATAATCAGGGTCGACATGAGCGAGTACATGGAAAAGCACAGCGTTTCCAAGCTGATCGGATCACCTCCGGGATATGTCGGATATGATGAAGGCGGGCAGCTGTCAGAGCAGGTACGCCGTCATCCTTATTCGGTCATCCTGTTTGATGAGATCGAAAAAGCTCATCCTGATGTGTTTAATGTACTGCTCCAGGTACTTGATGACGGCAGGATAACTGACTCACACGGCCGTGTAGCTGATTTTAAGAATACCATCATAATCATGACGAGCAATGCCGGCGCAACCAGGATAATGGAGCCCAAGAGCCTTGGGTTTGCGACTGACAAGTCAGTAAAGCACGAGCATGAAGAGATGAGATCCGCGGTAATGGATGAGCTCAAATACATCTTTAAGCCGGAATTTTTAAACAGGGTAGATGAGACCATAGTCTTTTCGGCCCTTACTAAGGATAATATGAAAGACATCATTAATCTGCTGTTTGACCAGATAGCCAAGAGGGCTAAGGCGCAGATGAACATGACGCTTACCCTTTCAGATAAGGCAAAGGCAGTGCTTGTTGACAAGGGCTATGATGCCAAGTACGGTGCCAGGGCACTTAAGAGAAAGGTCCAGTCCGAGGTGGAGGATAAACTCGCAGAGGAGATCCTTGACGGCAGGATCAAGAGCGGTGACAGGGTCAGCATCGTTGCGAACCGCAGTAATGAACTTGAATTTAAAGTGAGAAAGTAATGGCCAAAGCGAAAGAAACAGCCTTTTTCTGCAGTGAATGCGGATACGAAAGCCCTAAATGGAGCGGCCAGTGTCCTGCCTGCAAAGAATGGAATACAATGGTTGAAGCTCCGGTAAGGACGCAGATCAAAGCATCTGTAAGAAAACCGGATACACTTCTGCGCACAGATGAAAAGCCAAGCCTGATCAGTGAGATAAACGCTGAAGAGAAAGAGCGCATCATCACAGGCATGGAAGAATTTGACAGAGTGCTCGGAGGAGGGATAGTTAAAGGATCTCTGATCCTTGTGGGAGGCGATCCCGGCATAGGCAAGTCTACTATCCTTACGCAGGTCTGCAAGCTGCTCAGCGATAAGGGAGAAGAAGTCCTCTATATTTCCGGCGAGGAATCTCTGCGGCAGATAAAGATGAGGGCAGACCGGATCGGAACTTTTACTAACCATATGAAACTGTACTGCGAAACAGACCTCGACAAGATAGAGGCAGTGATCGCGCAGGAAAAACCCGAAGTATGCATAATAGATTCCATCCAGACGATGTACAGGCCTGATGTGGCGGGAGCCCCGGGAAGCATGTCTCAGGTCAGGGAGTCAACAGGACTGCTTCTTTCGATCGCCAAGGGAATGGGCATAGCCGTTTTTGTTGTCGGCCATGTTACAAAAGAAGGCGTGGTCGCGGGTCCCAGAATGCTCGAGCACATGGTAGATACAGTCCTGTACTTTGAAGGTGAAGCCCAGAGCCCTTACAGAGTTCTGAGGGGAGTCAAGAACAGGTTCGGCTCCACAAATGAGATAGGTGTGTTCGAGATGACGCAGGACGGCCTTAAGGAGGTAAGAAACCCATCTGAGTACATGCTGCTCGGCAGGCCGAAGGATACGTCCGGTTCCATAGTCTCCTGCACGATAGAGGGCACAAGACAGATCCTTGTAGAGATACAGTCACTTGTAGCGCGGACAGCGTTCGGTAATCCCAGGCGCAGCGCCACCGGACTGGATTACAACAGGCTGAACCTGCTGATCGCGGTGCTGGAAAAAAGACTTGGACTCAACATGGCGGAAAATGATGTTTACGTGAATGTCGTCGGAGGCCTGAAGATAAATGAAACTGCGCTGGATCTGGCAATCGTGATCGCAATGGCGTCCGGCATAATGGATTTTGCCGTGCCCCAGGATCTGATCGCGATCGGGGAGGTAGGCCTTTCCGGCGAGGTAAGAAACGTAAGCCAGGTCGGGGCAAGGATAAATGAGGCCGCCAAGATGGGATTTACAACGTTTATCGTTCCGAAGGCTTCACTTCAGAAAATGAAGGTGCCTGAGGGCCTGAATGTTATCGGGGTTTCAAATGTCGCCGAGGCAGTAAGGTGCGTTAAGCCGCGCTGAATGAGAAAATAGTGATACGCCTGTGACCGGTTTGATGACTGATCACAGGTGTATTTTTATTATTACCGGCATAAATACACTTTTTCGGGGATCAATAATAAATAAATATGGAAAAACCAGCATAAATGCTGTAAAATACTTTTTTGTACTATTAGATGGAGTAAACAGGATTTTCCTAAAAAAGGGCATAAAAAAGCAGGGGAAGAGAGATTCGAACTCCCGTGAACGGTTTTGGAGACCGTCATACTACCACTGTATGATTCCCCTGGGCACTCTGAAACTTATATCACAAACCCTTAGATGTTGTCAAGGAAAATATAATAAATGGAAAACGAAGTACAGGAAATTACAAGTCATAAAAGTGATAAGAACATAAGCGAAGAAAGCCTTCGCCGTCTTAACATGCCTGATGCCCCGAAGAGCCCCGAGGAGCTTTTCGAGACACTTGTTAAGAGCATAAGGACAACAAGACCGACAGATGATGTGAGCATCATTGAAAAGGCTTACCACGTCGCAAGAGATGCTCATAAAGAACAGAGGAGAAAGTCAGGAGAACCTTACATCATCCATCCGCTTGAAGTAGCCATAATCCTTTCGGAACTCGGAATGGATACCAAGAGCATTACGGCAGGCGTCCTTCATGATGTTGTTGAGGATACAGATGTAACTCTTGATGATCTCCGTATTCAGTTCGGAGATGAGATCGCTGAACTTGTTGACGGCGTAACAAAACTGACTCAGATCAAATATACTTCTGACAAGGTGGAGATACAGGCGGAGAATCTGAGAAAGATGCTCCTTGCGATGGCCAACGACATAAGGGTCATCATTATTAAACTTGCCGACAGACTCCACAACATGCGGACTCTGCAGTACATGGGCAGGGCAAAGCAGCTTGAAAAAGCAGTGGAGACGATGGAGATCTATTCTCCGATCGCCGGAAGACTCGGTATCAGCAAGATAAAGACAGAACTGGACGACCTTGCATTCAAGTATTCCGACCCGGACAATTATTACAGCCTTGTTGAAGGTCTGGCGCTCAGGAAAGCAACAACCGATGATTTCATCCGTGAAATGCTGAAGATCGTCAAGCAGCACATGGATGACGCAGGCATTGAGTGCGAAGTCGAGGGAAGAGTAAAGCATATATTCAGCATCTACAGAAAGATGGTGAACCAGAATAAGTCCCTGGATCAGATATATGACCTCTTCGCTGTCAGGATCATTGTAGACTCACTGAAGGACTGCTATGCGGCTCTCGGAATACTTCATGAGGTATACAAGCCCATACCCGGAAGGTTCAAGGACTACATAGCCATGCCCAAGGCAAACATGTATCAGTCGCTTCATACAACGCTGATCAGCCATACAGGACAGCCTTTTGAGGTCCAGATAAGAACCCGTGAGATGCATACCACAGCAGAGTACGGTATCGCTGCCCACTGGAAATACAAAGAGGGCAAGAAGATAAACGACAGGACGCTCAAGCCCAGCGAGGAGGAAAAACTGAGCTGGCTTAAGCAGATACTCGACTGGCAGCAGGAAATGTCGGACAATCAGGAGTTCATGTCATTCCTGAAGAGCGATCTCGATCTTTTTGCAGATGATGTTTTCTGTTTCACACCGCAGGGTGACGTTAAGACGCTTCCCGTCGGTTCGACTCCGATAGACTTTGCCTACAGTATCCATTCGGCAGTAGGAAACCGGATGGTTGGCGCGAGGGTAAACGAGAAGATAGTAAATATCGACTATAAGCTTCAGAACGGCGACCGTGTGGAGATTATCACATCACAGAACTCCAAAGGTCCCAGCATGGACTGGCTGAACATAGTCAAAAGCTCCCAGGCAAGGTCAAAGATCAATCAGTGGTTCAGGACTGCCAATAAGGAAGACAACATTGCCAGAGGCAAGGAACTTGTAGATAAATACCTGAAGGCCAAGGGCATCAACGAACCGGGCTTATTTGCCCCGGAGTATGTCCAGGCAGTTCTTTCCAAGTACAGCTGCAGAGACTGGGATTCAGTGCTTGCAGCAGTCGGACACGGCGGACTGAAGGAAGGACAGGTGATCAATCGTCTTTATGAAGAGTTCAAGAAGAAGAACAAGAAGACGGAAATGACCGATGATGATGTGCTTAGAGCATCAAATCCGGCACCTGACAGGGATTCGCAGGGGAAAAACACCGGAAACGGCATAGTTGTACGGGGTATCCATGACGTTGCGGTCAGATTTGCCAAATGCTGCAGCCCTGTTCCGGGAGATGACATAGTAGGATTTGTCACAAGAGGCAGGGGAGTGACCATCCACAGGACCGACTGTGACAACATAATAACGCTTTCAAGCGTTGACCGGGCAAGGCTCATAGATGCCCAGTGGGACAAACCTCAGTCCGCATTCAAGGACGAGAGATACGGAGTTGAAGTCCGCGTGTTCGGGTTCAACAGGACAGGCATGCTTGTTGACATTTCACGGATCATGTCGGAACTTGACCTCAATGTCACCAGCATGAACGCCCGTGTCAATAAGAGGCAGGAAGCAACGATCGACATCGGGTTTGACATTTCATCAAGGAATGAACTCGAGAAGATCATTGATAAACTCAGACTCATAGAAGGAGTTGCTGACGTAACAAGAACAAAAGGCTGAAACGCCGGTTAGGGGTAATTATGGGAGAGATTAAGATCACCTGCGCAAGGCTCGGAATGATGGGCACCAACTGCTACCTGACATATGATGAGGACCTTAAGGAAACTGTCATCATCGACCCGGGTGACAACGGGGCATTTTTGGCTGCAAGCATAGAGAACATGGGGCTTAAGCCTGCTGCGATCTTCCTGACTCACGCGCATTTTGACCATATAGGCGCAGTAAAGGAGCTTAAGGAAAAATACGATATTCCCATTTACATACATAGGATGGATGTTAAGATGCTGGAAGATCCGGATCTCAACATGAGCAAGAGTCTTTCGGTTACTCTGGGAGACAAAGATGTGATCCTGGACGGCGGAGAGACCATTGACATCAGCGGCATGGAGTTTACGGTTATCCATACCCCCGGCCATACACCGGGAGGCATCTGCTTCTACCTGAAGGATGAAAATGTCCTGTTCGCAG
The DNA here is from genome assembly GCA_015057955.1 of Lachnospiraceae bacterium. Lineage (GTDB taxonomy): Bacteria > Bacillota > Clostridia > Lachnospirales > Lachnospiraceae > RGIG5612. The sequence continues at coordinate 5,422 of SVDE01000052.1, forward strand.
GCGATACACTGTTCAGGTTCTCATGGGGCAGAACCGATTTCCCCGGCGGCAGCGAAGAAGCCCTAATGGATTCGATCAGGACCAAGCTCCTCACGCTTCCTCCGGAAACTGTGGTTTATCCGGGGCATGAAGGTGCAACCACAATAAGTAATGAACGCATAACACACGGATTGGAGTAAAGATAGAAATGATAACACAGGCACCAAGAGGTACAGCTGACTGGTACGGCGATGACATGCACAGACGCGAGGTCATCGAGCAGATCTGCAAGGAGACAGCTGACTTATACAATATCAAACAGATAATGACACCCGAATTCGAGCACACCGTGCTATTCCAGAGGGGCGTCGGCGAGACAACAGACGTAGTCCAGAAGGAAATGTATACCTTCGAGGACAAGGGCGGCAGGTCCATTACCCTGAAACCCGAAGGAACAGCGGGAGCGATAAGGGCTTATCTTGAGCACAGCATGTACGCTGAGAGCGGCGTGACAAAAGTGTTCTACATCACACCTGCATTCCGATATGAAAAACCTCAGAGCGGAAGGCTGCGCCAGCACCACCAGTTCGGTGTCGAGCTGATCGGATCAAAATCTCCGCTCATTGAGGCGGAGCTCATCAGCCTAGTCAGCACGATCATAAAGAAACTCGGCCTCAAGGACATCGAAGTTCACATCAACTCCATAGGATGCCCGGTGTGCAGGAAAGAGTATAACAAAGCACTGCTGGAGTACCTGAACCTGCACAGAGACGGACTGTGTGAGACCTGTAAGACGAGGATGGAGAAAAACCCCTTAAGAGTAATAGACTGTAAGGAGCCCGGATGCAAGACGATCGTAAAAGACGCTCCGAGGACCATAGACTACCTCTGCGAGGAATGCAGGACACACTTTGAGGAGCTGCAGAGCATTCTTAAAGGGATCGGCATCAGCTACAGCATTGATACCGGCATAGTAAGAGGCCTTGATTATTACACGAAGACAGTTTTTGAGTTTGTAAACAAAGACGGTTTCACACTTTGCGGCGGCGGACGCTATGACAACCTCGTACACGAGATCGACGGCAAGCTCGATATCCCTTCAGCAGGATTCGGAATGGGAATAGAGCGTATCATCTATTTCCTGAATCTTCAGGGTGTGGATCTTGGCGGAGTTGTCCCTCCGCAGCTGTATGTCGGAATGATGGGTGATGTTAAGACAGAGGCATTCAAGCTCATCACATCCCTCAGAGACGCAGGCATTTCTGTCGAGACAGATTATCTTGACAGGAGCGTCAAGGCACAGATGAAGTACGCTAACAAGATACATGCCGGTCATGTCGTGATCATAGGTGAGGATGAGATCGCAAGCGGCAGGGTAAATGTTAAAAACATGGACGACGGAACCCAGACGGAATGCGCCATGGGCGAAATAGCGTCTGTTATAAAAGGAGAATAAAAATGGCAGATTCAATGTCAGGAATGAAAAGAAGCCACAGGTGCGCTGAAGTAACAGCACAGATGGCAGGTCAGACAGTAACTCTCATGGGCTGGGTGAACAAACGCAGGAACCTCGGAAGTCTCATATTCGTTGACCTGAGGGACCGTTCCGGACTTATCCAGCTGGTATTTGATGAGGATACCATCGGAACAGCCGGCTATGAGAAAGCAGGAACGCTCAGGAATGAATTCGTTATCGCGGTAAACGGGACCGTGCAGCCAAGGGAAGGCGCCGTTAATGAAAACCTCGCCACCGGCAGCATAGAGATCAAGGTTCAGGAACTGCGCATACTTTCAGAGGCGCTTACACCCCCGTTCCATATTGAAGAGGGCATACAGACCAAAGACGAGCTCAGACTGAAATACAGATATCTGGATCTCAGGCGCCCTGACCTCCAGAAGATGATAATGTTCAGGAGCAAGGTCACCAAGAGCATAAGGGATTTCATGTATTCTGAGGGCTTCCTTGAGATAGAGACACCGATGCTGTGCAAGAGCACACCTGAAGGAGCGAGGGACTACCTGGTCCCGAGCCGTGTGCATCCCGGAAACTTTTACGCGCTTCCGCAGTCACCGCAGATCTATAAGCAGCTGCTCATGTGTTCAGGCTATGACAGGTATTTCCAGCTCGCAAGATGTTTCCGTGATGAGGACCTCCGTGCAGACAGACAGCCCGAGTTCACTCAGGTTGACATGGAGTTCTCATTTGCCGACCAGAACACGGTAATGGAACTCAATGAAAGGCTGATCGCCCATGTATGGAAGGACTGCTTAGGTATCGATGTCAAGCTCCCCATTCCGAGGATGACATGGCAGGAGGCAATGGACCGTTACGGCTCAGACAAGCCCGACACACGCTTCGGCATGGAGCTCATCAACATTTCGGATGTTGTTAAAGATTGCGGCTTCAGCGTATTCAAGAGCGCGATCGAAAACGGCGGATCGGTCCGCTGCATAAACGCTCAGGGACAGGTTGAAATGCCCCGCAAGAAGATAGATGCCCTTGTTGAGTATGTTAAGGGACAGGGTGCAAAAGGCCTTGCATATCTTGGACTCAATGCCGACGGAACATACAAGAGCTCATTTGCCAAGTTCATGACTCAAGATGAGATCAAAGCAATAGTGGAGAAGACCGGAGCTAAGATTGGCGACCTGCTCTTCTTTGCAGCAGATACCGATAAGACCGTATTCGCATCTCTCGGAGCGTTAAGGCTCCATCTGGGCGACATGATGGGGATCATCGACAAGGATAAATTCAACTTCCTCTGGGTGACAGAATTCCCGCTTCTTGAGTATTCGGAAGAGCAGGGCAGATATGTCGCTATGCATCATCCGTTCACGATGCCTAATGAGGAGGATCTTCCGCTCCTTAAGACAGAACCGTGGAAGGCAAGGGCAAATGCTTATGACATAGTCCTCAACGGCGTGGAACTCGGAGGCGGATCTGAAAGGATCTATAATCCTGAGATCCAGGAACAGATGTTTGAAGCTATCGGATTTACTGTTGAGCAGGCACATGAGAGATTCGGATTCCTGCTTGACGCATTCAAGTACGGAGTACCGCCTCACGCAGGACTTGCCTACGGTCTTGACCGTGTAGTCATGCTGATGACCGGTGCGGAATCAATAAGGGATGTCATCGCATTCCCTAAGGTAAAGGATGCTTCATGTCTCATGACAGGAGCCCCGGGAGAAGTTGATGACAAGCAGCTTGAGGAGCTTGCGCTTGCGATCACGGCAGCAGCTGACTCAGAAGTATCACAGTAAAATGGCGAAATACACTATCGACAACTTAGACGGAAAAGCCAAGGCTTCGACATTTGAGACTGTCCACGGAACTATTAAGACACCGGTATTCATGAACGTTGCCACGGTTGCCGCCATAAAAGGTGCCGTGTCCACGATGGATCTGAGGGAGATAGGAACTCAGGTGATGCTGTGCAATACGTATCACCTGCATGTGAGGACCGGGGACGAGACCATTAAGAAACTCGGAGGACTTCATAAGTTCACTAACTGGGACAGGCCGATCCTTACAGACAGCGGAGGCTTCCAGGTCTTTTCACTTGCCGGACTGCGCAGGATAAAGGAAGAGGGTGTATCGTTCAGCTCCCATATAGACGGACATAAGATCTTCATGGGACCGGAAGAGAGCATGCAGATCCAGAGCCATCTGGGATCGACGATAGCCATGGCATTTGATGAATGCCCTTCCAGCGTTGCGGAGCGGGAGTATGTCGAGAAGAGCGTGGCAAGAACGGAAAGATGGCTTGTCAGGTCAAAAGCAGAGATGGACAGACTGAACAGCCTTCCTGACACCGTCAATCCCGATCAGCTCCTGTTCGGCATCAATCAGGGAGCCTGCTTTGAAGACATAAGGATAGCAAACGCCGATTACATATCATCACTTGACCTTGACGGATACGCGATAGGAGGTCTCGCAGTAGGTGAGACACATGAGGAGATGTACCGCATACTTGACGCGACGGTTCCGCATCTGCCCCAGGATAAACCCACTTATCTGATGGGAGTCGGAACTCCTCAGAATATCCTTGAAGGAATAGAACGTGGCGTGGACTTCTTTGACTGCGTATATCCGACAAGAAACGGCCGTCACGGACATGTATACACCCATAAGGGAAAGCTCAACATGATGAATGCGGCATTTGAGTTTGATACCAGGCCGCTCGATGAGGAATGTGACTGCCCGGTCTGCCGGAATTATTCACGGGCATACATAAGACATCTCCTTAAAGCCAGGGAAATGCTGGGAATGAGATTATGTGTGTTGCACAATCTTTATTTTTATAATAAAATGGTTGCTGACGCAAGAAAAGCCATCCTTGAGAACAAATATCAGGAATATAAGAAAAAAATGCTTGATGGTTTCTCACAGGGTAATGTAGAATAGTCAAATCACCTGTATAGGTTAGGAGGAAGCAATAAATGAATCTGATCAATAACATTCTGCTTTTTGGATGCATGGGAGCTCAGCAGGCAACAGAAGGCACAGAAGGCCAACAGGGCACATCCTGGTGGATCATCGTAGTCTACATTGTCATTTTCGCAGCTATCATCTATTTCCTGATGATCAGGCCGCAGAGAAAGGCAAAGAAGCAGCAGGAGAGCACCATGAACTCACTTGAGCCGGGTGACAGCGTTCTTACAACAAGCGGATTCTACGGCACTGTAGTTGCGATCAACGGCGACACAGTTATCGTTGAGTTCGGAAACAACAAGAACTGCCGTATCCCTATGAGCAAGCAGGCTATCTCCCAGATCGAGAAAGCAAATGCAGGCGTTCAGGCTCAGGCTGCGACAACAACAGAAAACAGGAAGAAATTCTTTGGCAAAGGCAAAGCAGAAGCTGAAGCTGCAAAAGCAGAGGCAGAGGCAGAGCAGGCAAGGATCGAAGCTGCTGCAGCAGACGCTCAGGCAGCTGCTGAAGAAGCTGCACAGGCAGCAGACGAAGTCAACGAGACACCAGCTGAGTGATCATATTTTTAATGGCATACCGGGGAAGCGTTTTGCTTCCCCGGTGTCAATAGATATGAATTGACCAGGCACTTTGCGAGATCTTCGAGCATAGTGTTGTTTTTTGTATTATGCAATATATTTGTGAATAAAAAGGATATGAGGTAAAAAATGGCTAGAGTTTACAATTTCGCGGCAGGACCCGCAACACTTCCGGAAGCAGTATTAAAAGAGGCAGCAGATGAGATGCTTGATTACAGAGGCGCAGGTCTCGGTGTCATGGAAATGTCCCACAGGAGCAAGGAATATGACAAGATAATCAAAACTGCTGAAGCTGATCTCAGGGAACTCATGGGAATTCCTGATAACTACAAGGTACTCTTCCTTCAGGGCGGAGCTTCACAGCAGTTTGCAATGATCCCGATGAACTTCGCGAAAAATGGCGTTGCTGATTACATCGTCACCGGACAGTGGGCAAAGAAGGCATACCAGGAGGCAGGAAGATTCATCACCGCCAATAAAGTGGCTACATCAGAAGACAAGACATTTTCTTATATCCCTGACTGCTCAGATCTTCCGATCGATGAGAATGCCGATTATGTATATATCTGTCAGAATAATACGATCTACGGAACCAAGTTCCCTGTCCTTCCCAATACAAAAGGCAAGGATCTGATCTCTGACCAGAGCTCAATGTTCCTTTCAGAGCCTGTAAATGTCAGCGATTTCGGCATGATCTATGCCGGAGCCCAGAAGAACGTAGGACCTGCAGGTGTTGTTATCGCCATCATTAGAGAAGATCTTATCCCTGAGGAAACACCGATACTGACACCGACCATGCTCAAATACAAGACACATGCAGACAACGACTCCCTTTACAATACACCTAACGCATATGGTATCTATATCTGCGGCAAGGTATTCAAGTGGATCGCTGACATGGGCGGACTTGAAGCAATGAAAGCCCACAATGAGAAGAAGGCAGCCATCCTTTACAACTTCCTGGACAACAGCGACATGTTCAAGGGTACAGTCGAGCCGGGCAGCCGTTCTCTCATGAATGTACCTTTTGTCACAGGAGATGACGAACTCAATGCCAAGTTCATCGCCGAGGCAACAAAGGCCGGATTCGTCCAGCTCAAGGGCCACAGGACAGTAGGCGGAATGAGAGCTTCAATCTACAACGCAATGCCTATTGAAGGCGTTCAGAAACTCGTTGAGTTCATGGGCAGATTTGAAAACGAAAACAAATGAGAGGAAACCGTAAATGTTCACTTATAAATGCTTAAATCCAATAGCGGCGATCGGTCTTAACAATTTTCCTGAAGGTTACAGCAAGGTTGCTGAAGACCAGGAGGCTGATGCAATACTTGTAAGAAGCGCAAAGATGCATGAAATGGAGTTCGGACCTGAACTCAAGTGCATCGCAAGAGCCGGCGCAGGCGTTAACAACATTCCGCTTGACCGCTGCGCTGAGCAGGGCATTGTGGTATTCAATACACCCGGAGCCAACGCTAACGGCGTCAAAGAACTGTTCGTATTTGCAGCAATTGCAAGTGTCAGGGATGTTATCGGAGGCATCAGCTGGACAAAGTCTGAAGCAGGCAATCCAGATATTGCAGCCCTTACTGAGAAGGAAAAAAAGAAATTTGTCGGCCATGAGATCATGGGCAAGACCCTCGGTGTCATAGGTCTCGGCGCGATCGGTGCCAAGGTTGCAAATACCGCGATCAGCCTTGGAATGAAAGTAATAGGATTTGACGCATTCCTTAACGACAGCATGCGCGCCGCTCTTGATCCGCTTGTAACAATTGCTTCATCCAATGAAGAAGTTGTTGCAGCAGCAGACATGATCACTCTTCATGTTCCGGCGCTTCCTTCAACAGTCGGAATGATCAATGAGGCGATGCTCGCCCATGCAAAGGACGGACTTATCGTCATCAACCTCGCAAGAGATACACTGGTTGATACACCTTCGATGAGAAAAGCACTTGAGAGCGGAAAGGTAGCGAAATACTTCTGCGATTTCCCTACAGGAGAGACATCAGATCTTCCCAATACTATCCTCTCACCTCATCTTGGCGCATCAACAGAGGAATCAGAAGATAACTGCGCAGTCATGGCTGTTCAGGAAGTCACAGATTTCCTTGAGAACGGAAACATAAGGAATTCCGTAAATTACCCTTCAGTATCGCTCGGAAAGAGAGAAGGAGCAAGATTCACGGTATGCCATAAAGCTTCAGTCAGTGCTGATCAGATCGCTGAGTTCTTAAAGACAGAGAGAGAGAAGACCATCTCAGGCATGATCAGCAAAACAAGAGGCGATTATGCATATTCCATCTTTGATGTTGATTCGGGATGTGAAAAGTGCACTGCAGCTCTCGAGACCATTGATGGAGTGATCAAGGCCAGGATCCTTAAATAATACATAGAAAAAACTGTAAAGGCGGGTCTGGACAAAATACAGATCCGCCTTTTTGAAGCACATAGAAGGAACAGCATGAAAGTAAGACCATTTAGAGCAATAAGACCTGCAGAAGGAATGGCAGACAAGGTCGCCAGCCTTCCATATGACGTTTATTCAGAAAAAGAAGCAAGAGAGATAGTCGGATCAAATCCGGCTTCATTCCTGAGGATCGTAAGACCGGAGACGGTATTCCCGGTAGGTACAGACGCCGGATCTGAAGAGGTTTATCTCAGGGCCAGGGACATGATCGATGAAGGAATAAAAAGCGGAGTGATGATAGAGGAAGATACACCCTGCTTTTACATTTACAGGCAGATCATGAACGGAAGAGCCCAGACAGGACTTGTTGCATGCTTTTCCGTAGATGATTACAATGCCGGTGTGATAAAAAAGCATGAGCATACACGTGCTGACAAGGAAGATGACAGAACGAAGCATATAGACATATGCAGAGCCCAGACAGGACTTGTATTTCTTGCTTATAAGGAAGAAGACGATGCAATGAACATCATCGCTTCCCACACCTCAGGAAAACCCGCATACAGTTTTACAGCCATTGACGGTGTAAAGCAGATGGTATGGGTAGTGAATGATGCTGAAGAGGTTGAGGCCATCAAACAGGCTTTTGAGCAGATAGACTGCATGTATATCGCAGACGGTCACCACAGGAGCGCGTCCGCGGCTGCTGTATGCAAAAAGAGAAGACAGGCGGATCCGGGATTTACAGGAGACGAGGAGTATAATTATTTCATGGCAGTCGCTTTCCCGGAAAATGAGCTTCTTGTCATGCCTTATTACAGAGTCGTCAGGGACCTGAACGGTCTGACAACAGAGCAGTTTGTTGAAAAACTCGAGAAACTCTTTACGATAGAAAGAAAGAACCTGTACGGTCATGAACCTAAAAAACCTCATGAAGTGGCCATGTACCTTGACGGCATATGGTACAAAATGGTTGCAAGACCGGAGATACTTAAGAGTGATGCAATAGGAAGCCTTGACGTCAGCATGCTTCAGGAAAATGTTCTCGGTCCCATCCTCGGAATAGAAGACCCGAGGACCAGTGACAGGATAGACTTCATTGGAGGCATCAGAGGCCTTGCGGAACTTGAAAAGAGATGCAGCGAAGACATGAAAGTTGCGTTCGCCATGCATCATACAACACTGGAAGAACTCATGCGGATCGCCGACGAAGGCAAGGTAATGCCTCCTAAGTCCACATGGTTCGAACCTAAACTTCAGAGCGGACTTTTTGTTCATAGGATCTGAGAAAGGATAAGGCATGAAAGGCATAATCCTCGCCGGAGGATCCGGCACAAGGTTATATCCTCTTACCATGGTTACATCCAAACAGCTTCTTCCGGTATATGATAAGCCGATGATATTTTATCCCCTCACAACTCTGATGCTGGCGGGGATAAGGGACATCCTGATCATATCCACACCGGATGATACACCGAGATTTGAAGAACTTCTGGGAGACGGCAGCCAGTTTGGCATTAAACTGTCATATAAGGTGCAGCCTTCACCGGACGGATTGGCGCAGGCATTTACACTGGGCGAAGAATTCATTGACGGACAGCCATGCGCAATGGTGCTCGGAGATAACATCTTTTTCGGAAACGGATTCAGCACAATGCTCAAGGAAACTCTGAAGAAAGCCGAGAACGAAGGCAGAGCCTCAGTGTTTGGATACTATGTAAATGATCCCGAACGCTTCGGAGTTGTTGAGTTTGATGAAAACGGAAAAGCCGTGTCAATAGAGGAAAAGCCAAAGGATCCAAAGAGCAATTATGCTGTAACGGGGCTGTATTTTTATCCCGCAGGTGTAAGTGAAAAAGCGTGGACGATAAAGCCTTCCGCAAGAGGTGAAGTTGAGATAACGACTCTCAATGAGATGTATCTTGATGAGGGTATACTTGATGTCCAGCTGCTGGGCCGCGGATTTGCCTGGCTCGACTGCGGAACAGTTGACAGCCTCATAGAAGCTGCCGAATTCATAAGGACAATAGAGACAAGGCAGAGCATAATAATCGCATCGCCTGAAGAGGTCGCTTTCCGCAATGGCTGGATAAGCGCAGACCAGCTGCAAAGTGATGCCGAAAAGTATGGAAAGAGTCCGTACGGAGAGCATCTCAAGGCAGTTGCTGAAGGAAAAGTCAGGGCCTGATTAATGAAAAAATATCTTGTTACCGGCGGTGCCGGTTTTATCGGTTCAAATTTCATACATTACATGCTTGAGAAATACAGCGATATCCTGATCATCGATCTGGATAAGCTTACATATGCGGGTAATCTGGAGAATCTTAAGGATATCGAAGGTGATAAAAGGCATATATTCATAAAAGGTGACATATGTGACCGAAAAACAGTTTCAGACCTGCTCATGAGATATGATCCGGACTGTATCATAAATTTCGCAGCTGAATCGCATGTTGACAGATCGATCGCAGATCCGCAAGTTTTTGTGGAAACAAATGTATCAGGTACCGTTAACCTGCTTGGCTGTTCAATGAACGCCTGGTATGATCCTGCGACATGTACTTGGCTTCCGGGTAAAAAGTTTATTCAGGTCAGCACGGATGAGGTTTACGGAGCTCTTGGAAGCGATGGCTTCTTTACAGAATCAACACCGCTTAGTCCGCATAGCCCGTATTCGGCATCCAAGGCATCTGCCGACCTTCTGGTCATGGCATTCCATGACACGTACAAGATGCCTGTAAATATCACAAGGTGTTCCAATAACTATGGACCATACCAGTTCCCTGAGAAGCTCATACCGCTGATGATCAACAATACCAGACAGAAAAAGCAGCTCCCGGTATACGGAGACGGAATGCAGGTGAGGGACTGGCTGTATGTTAAGGACCACTGCAAGGCGATCGACATGGTTGCTGAAAACGGAAAAACTGGAGAAGTCTACAATATAGGCGGTCATAATGAGCGGACAAATATCTTTATTGTGAAGACCATAATAGAACAGCTCCGTAGAAGACTGGAAGATGAAGGCATATCAGAAGCTTTGATAACGCATGTCGCTGACCGGTTGGGACATGACAGACGCTATGCAATAGACCCTGAAAAGATCAGGAAAGATCTCGGGTGGTTTCCGGAGACTCCTTTTGAAGAAGGAATAGTTCTGACTATCGACTGGTATCTGGATAATGAAGCATGGATGGACAGAGTGACAAGCGGAAACTACATGAAGTATTACGAAGAGATGTATGGGAACAGGCTGTGATATGAGATTCTTTGTTACCGGAGTAAATGGCCAGCTGGGTGCGGATGTGATGCGCGAACTGGCCGGCAGGGGACATGAAGCTGCAGGCAGTGACATTGCAGCGGATGCAGCATGCCCCGAGGGTACATCATATTATTCTTTAGATATAACAGACAAAGAAGCTGTAAAGAAAACCGTAACTGCAGCAAACCCCGATGTAGTGATACATTGTGCCGCATGGACAGCTGTTGACATGGCGGAAGATGATGATAAGGCAGATACAGTCCGTAAAGTAAACGCTGCCGGTACAGAAAACATTGCGGAAGTCTGCAGAGATCTTGGCTGTGCCATGGTCTATATATCAACAGATTATGTGTTCAAGGGCACGGGAGAGACTCCGTGGGATCCCGACTGCAGGGATTTTTGCCCTCTTAATTTCTATGGACTTACAAAACTTGAAGGCGAGGAAGCTGTAAGGCGGAATCTGGATAAATACTTCATAGTGCGCACAGCATGGGTGTTCGGACTTAACGGAAACAATTTCATTAAGACCATGATAAATGCCGGAAAAAAGCATGACACGGTAAGGGTGGTGAATGACCAGATCGGGACGCCGACATATACCAAAGATCTTGCCAGATTGCTTGTGGACATGTGTGAAACGGATAAGTACGGTTATTACCACGCAACAAATGAAGGCGGTTATATAAGCTGGTATGATTTCTGTGTGGAGATATACAGGCAATACGGGCTGGATACAAAAGTGATCCCCGTATCGACTGAAGAGTACGGATTGTCAAAGGCTGCAAGACCCCGCAATTCAAGGCTTGACAGGAGCAAATTGGCAAAGGAAGGCTTCAAACCTCTTCCCGGCTGGAAAGATGCGGTCGCACGCTATCTTAAGGAGGCGGATCTTTAAATGGGTCAGATAACGGTTGAAAAAAACGCGGGCGGAATAGAGGGGCTTTGCGTTATCACGCCTGCGGTGCATGGAGATGAGCGCGGATATTTCATGGAGACATACAGCCTTCGTGACATGGAAGAAAACGGCATAACCACAGTATTTGTCCAGGATAATCAGAGCATGAGCCGTAAGGGTGTGCTTAGGGGACTTCATTTCCAGAAACACTATCCCCAGGAGAAACTGGTCAGGGTAATAAACGGATCTGTATTTGACGTCGCCGTTGATCTGAGAAAAGATTCAGCCACTTACGGTAAATGGTTTGGCCTGGAACTGTCAGCGGATAATAAAAAGCAGTTCCTTATACCGAAGGGATTTGCACATGGCTTTCTGGTCCTTAGCGACACTGCGGAATTTGTCTATAAATGTGACGATTTTTATCATGCGGATGATGAGGGCGGCATCGCCTGGAACGATCCTGAGATAGGAATAAAATGGCCCGGCATCACAGACGCCGGGACCATGGAAGACGGAACTGAACTTATCATATCCGAAAAGGATAAAAACTGGAGCCGGTTAAAAGATATCAGTCTCTGAAAAACAGATCTCTCGTAAAGACTTTTTCCGAAACATCGTCCAGGCAGCTGTCATAGCGGTTTGCCAGGATGATATCGGATTCGGCCTTAAATCTGTCAAGGTCATTTATGACTTCGCATCCTTCAAAATCTGAACCATCAGACAAAGTAGGCTCATAGATGATTATCGGGATCTCGCGTGCCGAGAGTCTGCTTATTATGCCCTGTATGGCAGACGACCTGAAGTTGTCTGATTCAGACTTCATTGTAAGGCGGTAAACGCCGACTATCTCAGGCTTTTTCTCAAGAATTGTATGCGCAATGAAGTTCTTTCTTGTTTCGTTTGCCCGCACAACACCTTCGATAAGATTCTGGGGAATATCCTTGAATTCAGCAAGTAACTGTTTTGTATCTTTCGGAAGACAGTATCCTCC
>SVDE01000173.1 GCA_015057955.1 Lachnospiraceae bacterium
GCTTGCAAGAAAAGCTGTCATCAGTTCCACTAAGAGCATGACAGGACACATGCTTGGCGCAGCGGGAGCAGCAGAAGCCATAGTATCAGTGCTCGCTCTGTCAGAGGGGATCGCGCCTCCGACCATCGGACTTACAGAACCTGATCCCGAGTGCGATCTTGACTATACGCCGCTCACAGCCAGAAAGGCTGATTTTGATGTCGCAATTTCATCATCACTCGGATTCGGCGGACATAACGCAGTCCTTGCATTCAAAAAATTAAACGAGGGCTGACGATGGAAAGAACCAGGATCTGTATTACAGGAATGGGAGCGGTTACACCACTCGGAACAGGCGTTGACGCTTTTTGGGATGCGCTCACAAGCGGAAAATGCGCAATAGCGGATATCGAAGGGATGGATGGAGAGATCCTTCCCGTAAAGAGAGCAGGACAGATCAAAGACTTTGATCCCAGAGCACATCTTTCAGTAAAACTGGCTCAGGACCTTGAGCCATATGCACAGTACGCTTACGTCGCAGCCGAGGAAGCTGTCCGCATGAGCGGACTTGATACGGAAAGCGAAAGAGTCGGTATCATAATGGGATCCGCTCTGAGCGGCATCAATATCATAGGCGAGACAAATGTTAAATATAAATCGGACGGAAGGCAGGCAGGACCTAAATTCCTGACCAAAGCAATGGGAAACATTGCAGCCGCCCAGTTTTCGATAAACCATGGCATCAAGGGACCTGACATGACTGTCAGCACAGCCTGCTCATCAGGCGGTGACGCGGTCACGGTAGCAGCCATGATGATCCGTGCCGGAATGGCAGATGCAATGGTGGTAATGGCAGGCGAGGCTGCCACAAGCCCGACGCTGATCCAGAGCCTTACCAAGACAGGCGCATTGTCAAAGACAGGCGAGAGCAGGCCGTTTGATATCAACAGAAACGGGTTTGTACTCGGAGAAGGCGGCGGAGCATTGGTGCTCGAGAGCATGGAGCATGCTGCTGCAAGAAATGCAAAGATGATCGCAGAGCTTCTCGGCTGTGCTAACAATACTGACGCATTTAATCCCGTATCACCTGACCCTGACGGCGAAGGCGCCGCAGCCTGCATAAAACTTGCGCTTAAAGATGCAGGCATTGACGCGGATAGTGTCGATTATATAAATGCGCATGGTACAGCGACTGCCATTGGCGACATAGCTGAAGCCGGAGCCATTAGACAGGTATTTGGCGACAGGCCGGTAGCAGTCAGCTCCACTAAAGGCGCTACAGGACACATGATGGGCGCAGGAGGGATCGTCGAACTGATAACCTGCATTAAGTCAATAGAAACAGGGATAGTGCCGGTAAGCGCCGGATTTGAAACACCTGATCCCAAGTGCCCGCTCAACATCGTAACAAAAGGAAATGAAAGGATGGATGTAAATATCGCCCTTTCAGATGCACTCGGCTTTGGAGGCCAGAATTCTTGCATAATAGTCGGGAGAATCTGATGTATACATACGATGCGGAAAACTTCAAAGAAGTATTTGAACATAGCTTTACATGGATCAATGCTTTTATGCGCAATGTCAGGAGATACGGCAGCAGAAATGCTGTGATCGATCCCGGTCATGACCGCATATGGACTTATGCCGAATTGAACAGCGATGTCAACCGTTTCGCAAACGGTCTGGCATCCTACGGGGTAGGTGAAAGCGATCTGGTCTTTTACCAGCTGTACAACTGCCCCCAGTTCATTCTCTGCTATGTGGCACCGCAGAAACTCGGAGCGATCAACAGCCCGGGCAATTTCAATCTGTCTGCAGGTGAAACCGCAAGAATGCTGGACAGGGACAAGCCAAAGGCATATGTCTATGATGTTGACTGCATGGAAATGGCATCCAGGGCACTGGACCTTGCTGAGCACAAGCCATCTCTCATTCTGGCTGTGGACTATCACGGAAAAGCACCTGAGCTCCCTGAGGGACACATGTTCTTTGATGAATTCCTGGAAGGATTCGAAGACAGCGAACCATCAACTGACTATGTTCCTGACATGTATGCTGAAGTTACAAGACTCGGGACCAGCGGCACCACAGGTACACCAAAAGCAGTTCCGCTGAACAATATCAATGAGATAATGTCAGCGCATGACTGCCTGATGCATTTCCCTTTAAGCCCCATGGATGTGACCATGAACATGACGCCATGGTTCCACAGGGGAGGCCTTCATTCGGGCGGCCCGACCCCGACGCTGTTCGCGGGGGCTTCACTTGTTGTAATGAGGATGTTCAGCGCGATCGCCACGTTCAACTATGTTGAGAAATACAGGATCTCGTTCCTGATAGGTGTTCCGTCAGCTCTTATCACGCTTGCCGCAAGGCAGGAGAGACACCCTGCCGATCTTTCGGCACTCAAGGGAATAGTGACAATGGGAAGCCCGCTTGAAAAGCAGGACTGTATCAGGTTCATGGAGCTCCTTACTCCGAACATATTTAACGGATACGGTACCACAGAGACATTCTGGAACAGTTTCCTGCGTCCTTATGATCTCCCTGATAATGCGGGTTCGGCAGGCGGTTCATGTACAGATGACGAGATCCGTGTTGTAAATGTATATGATGGCAGGAAGGCTGAGCCTGATGATACCGTAGCCAAAGACGGAACCAGCCAGGGCGAGATAATAATATTTGCACCGAACAAATCAGGTCTTTGCTACACGCAGGATCCTGTTCAGACAGAGGATAAATATTACAAAGGGTGGTATTACACAAAGGATATCGGAACCTGGGACGAAAAATGCTATATAACTGTTGCGGGAAGAAAAGATGACATGATCATCTGCATGGGTGAGAATATCTATCCGGCACAGCTTGAAGAGGTCTTAAACAGACATCCCAAGGTGAAAGACTGCATGGTGACCGGAGTAGAGGATGCTAAGAGAGGCCAGGCAGTGGCTGCCTACATTATACCGGAAGATCCTTCGCTGACGGCAAATGAAATGAACCGCTACTGTGTTGAAAGTGATGACCTGTCCGCATATAAGTGCCCCAGGTACTATGCTTTTGTGGATGAGCTTCCTTACAACGCGACAGGTAAAAAACAGCATTACATATTAAAACAGAGAGCAAAAGCTGATGTTGAGAGCGGTATTCTTCAAAGACCGAAACTGAAGCCTTAAAAGTTGTTGACAACTCGCTTCAATTTTATTATACTAATCGAGCGTGTTACGGCGAGATAGCTCAACTGGCTAGAGCGTCCGGTTCATACCCGGAAGGTTGAGGGTTCAAGTCCCCCTCTCGCTACTTAAAAAAACTGCTGCATCATAAAGGTGCAGCAGTTTTTTGCTTCGTTTCTTTTGACAATGTTCGATCAATGGTTCTTAGATCTCAACAGCTTCGAAATCATTGTCCTCGGTCTCGCCGATAAGAGCGAGAACATTGAGCGCCCTGGTGATGTCGCTCTGTCTGTTGAACACCTTAGCTTCAGCTACATCATAGGTATTTACAAAATGTCCTTCAGCCTTAACGACGCTCTGAACAAATCCCTGTTCGCCGCTGAATCGGTTGGTCCACTTTAGTACTTTTGCCATAAAGCACGCCCTCCTTTTTGTATAATTTTGATACATGCACTTATATACCACCATAGAGAGCATTTGTCAAATAGCATTTATTTATAATGCAGATATCAGGGATGCAGTCTGGCGTTCAGGGCCTGGAGGACTTCCGGATCGGCAGGGAGGGATCCGTGGTCGGCAGATGTCAATATTAGGGTTTCACAGCCTGCAGGGAAACAATCTGCAAGCCGCCCGGAGCTTTCAATGGGGACACGCGTATCAGTCTCTGATGCGATGATGAGCGGCGCGATGGAAACTTCCTTCGCATATTCAAATGAATCCATCCTGAATCCGAGCAGGCCCTTTAAAGGTCCGTAGAATATGGGAGTTACCCGGTTATAAAGATCTGCTGCGCTGTAGTATGGCGAGATGAGCACTAGATCACTGCATCCGCATTCGGCAGCAGCGTATACAGCCGGCCCTGTTCCGAGACTGTAGCCCATGATGATAATGTCGCTGCAGCTGTAGCCCCAAACGGCGCCTTCCTTAAAAGCATTTACAACTGCGCATGCTGCGCTGCGCATGGAATTGTCGCTGCAGAAACCTTTGCTCTTTCCGTATGACGGCCAGTCGATAACAGCGATGTCAATGTCCTCATATGTACTGTTGTCCAGAAAACCCAGCATGCACGAAGCAGCATTATCAGAGATCCCGTAGAAATAGATAAGGAGTCTTTCTGAAGATGGATCGTCAAGAAGATAGCCTGAAAGTTCGCTGCCTGCGTGGACCACAACTTCCCGAACATTTCCGAAAGATCCGAGCATGGCCTCAGCTTCTGTGTCTCTGTTGGGGAATTTCATGAAAAAGGGAGTTACCAGATAAGTGATGATGCACCACAGTAAAACAGCGCCGAGCATAGTAACAGTAACGCGCCATGCGCGTTCGCCTCTGCTTATCTGTTTTTTCTTATCTTTACTCATATTATGTGATCGCTAAGTGCTGTTTCGTAACGGTTAAATTGATTATATGGCAAAACCGGTCTGAAAACAAATATTTACGAGCCGATGGTCCCGGTTCAGGATCGCAGTGTACAGATTTTACGCTTGTGACCATCATTTCGGGTTGCAGTGTACAAAATTTACGCTTGTGACCATCGTTTCGGGTTGCAGTGTACAAAATTTACACTTGTGACCATCATAGTATGGTCACAAGCGTAAAATCTGTACAGAGAAGAGCATCGGA
>SVDE01000053.1 GCA_015057955.1 Lachnospiraceae bacterium
CCGTTGTTTCATGTGATCTCTCCTTTGCTTTTCTTGGAAGTCTTCCGGCCATTGTCATCTTAACTTAATGACATTGGCCTTTAAGGCTTCCTTTTCCCGTCCACGAGAGGATTCGAACCTCCGACCCCTCGCTTAGGAGGCGAGTGCTCTATCCTGCTGAGCTACGTAGACATCTGCGCTATTTTTGAGCGCTATAATAGTTTACTCCATTTTAACTTTATAGTAAAGTTCTATTTTTTCGGTATGAGCTTTTCTTTTCCGCCCATGTAAGGACGAAGGACTACGGGGATGTTCACGCTGCCGTCCTCATTGAGGTTATTCTCAAGAAATGCTATGAGCATACGGGGCGGAGCAACAACTGTATTGTTAAGGGTGTGAGCCAGATATTTGCCGTCCTTGGAATTCACACGGATATGGAGCCTCCTTGCCTGAGCATCTCCGAGATTTGAGCAGCTTCCGACTTCAAAGTACTTCTTCTGCCTCGGTGACCATGCTTCAACGTCACAGGATTTTACTTTCAGATCCGCAAGATCTCCGGAACAGCATTCAAGCGTCCTTACAGGAATGTCCATGGACCTGAACAGATCTACGGTGTTCTGCCACAGCCTGTCATACCACATTTTTGACTCTTCGGGCTTGCAGACTACTATCATTTCCTGCTTTTCAAACTGATGAATGCGGTATACGCCCCTCTCTTCTATGCCGTGAGCGCCTTTTTCCTTTCTGAAGCAGGGTGAATAGCTTGTAAGTGTCTTGGGAAGTTCCTCTTCGGGGATTATCTGGTCGATGAACTTTCCTATCATTGAATGCTCGCTCGTTCCGATAAGATAGAGATCCTCTCCCTCGATCTTGTACATCATTGCGTCCATCTCAGCAAAGCTCATAACACCTGTTACGACATTGCTCCTGATCATGAACGGAGGAACTACATAAGTAAACCCTCTGTCGATCATGAAATCTCTTGCATAGGAAATCACAGCGCTGTGGAGCCTTGCGATGTCACCCATGAGATAATAGAACCCGTTTCCTGCAACACGGCCTGCCGAATCAATGTCAATACCGTCAAATCTTTCCATTATGTCAGTATGATAAGGCACTTCAAAGTCCGGAACTTTCGGCTCACCGAATCTTTCGATCTCAACATTGTATGTATCATCCGGTCCGATGGGAACAGAAGGGTCTATCATGTTAGGTATGACCATCATGCGCTCGAGCAGCTGGGCTTCAACTTCCCTCTCTCTTGCCGTCAGCTCATCTATCCTTGCGTTTGATGCGGATACTTCAGCTTTTGCCTGCTCAGCTTCTTCCTTTTTACCCTGCGCCATCAGTGCGCCGATCTGTTTGCTGGCCTTGTTCTTGTTGGCGCGGAGAGCCTCTACTTCCTGTTTTATCTCCCTGTTTTCCTTATCAAGAGCAATTACTTCGTCAACCAGCACCAGCTTCTGGTCCTGGAACTTTTTGCGGATGTTTTCCTTTACCGCTTCTTCATTTTCTCTTACAAATTTGATATCAAGCATAATGTCCTCACTTTGCATACATGGCAATGTCCAATGCCTCAGATTCTTCACGTCCGAGCGCAATGTCACATCTGCCGTTTTCTATTTCTTTAAGATAGCAGTAACTTCCGTCGCTGCTGTTCATTACATTTAATATGATCCCGCTGTTGTCCTCATCCAGGAGTGCCAGCGCGAAACTTAAGCTGCCGCCGTTTCCCATATAAGCGTCGTACTTTACCGTACCTATTTTCTGGTATGTCTTCCGCAGGCGCTTATAAATATCCCTTATGGCCTTGTCTTCGACCGCATCCTTTTCCTCCAGTACTTTTATCCTGGTAAACTTATCAAGGATGGCACCTTCAAGGTTCTCTCCGGTCTGTCCGCCCAGGAACAGATCAAGTCTGTCACTCAGTTTTTTGGTCCTGATGATCAGAACAATGACTACTGCTATGAGCGCTGCCGCCAGTACTGCAGTGATTATAAGGATTACGGGCATTGATGTAGGGTTCATCTGTATATCTGCTCCTTTCCCGGTCAAAGGGTGCCCTTATTGATCACTTTATAGATCGCATCGAGCTGCTCTTCGGAGTAATAACTGATCTCAACTTTTCCTTTGCCTTCTTCGCTCTGCCTGATCCTTACTTTCGTTCCCATGACTTCTGTAAGTCTTTTTTCAAGATCCTTGTAAGCAGTATTGTTGCGGATCTTCGGCTTCTTCTCAGTTACCGGCGTATTGACTGCCTTGACCAGATCTTCTGTCTGTCTTACGCTGAGCCCCTCATCGATAACCTTCTGCGCGATCATTAGCTGCGTATCTTTATCTTCTATCGCAAGAAGCGCTCTTGCGTGGCCGGCAGTTATCTTTCCGTCAACCAGCATTTTCTGGACCTTGTCATGGAGTTTCAGAAGTCTCAGGGCATTTGTTATGGCTGATCTGCTCTTTGAGACACGTTCTGCAAGTCCTTCCTGGGTCAGTTTATATTCATCGATAAGGACCTTGTAAGCTTTTGCTTCTTCAACCGGATTAAGGTCTTCCCTCTGTATGTTCTCTATAAGGGAGATCTCAGCGATCTCCTTTTCTGAGTATTCCTTGAGAACTACCGGGATCTCCTTGAGACCTGCTTTCTTTGCAGCCCTCCATCTTCTCTCGCCTGCGACTATCTCATAATAGTCATCTCTTTTGCAGACTACGATCGGCTCGATCACACCGTACTGCTGTATTGATTGTGTAAGCTCTGCAAGAGATTCCTCATCAAATTTTTTTCTTGGCTGCTTTCTATTGGGTTCTATCTGGGAAAGCTTTAAGGTAGTAGTTTCCTTAACCTTTACTTCGCTTTTTTTATCCGTTGACGCACCGGGTATGAGTACATCAAGTCCGCGTCCTAATCCTGATTTTGTTTTGGCCATATTCCTTCTCCCACGGGCATTTCCCGTATTTATACTTAATAGCCGTTAACTATTTTTTCTTCCTCTCACTGCGTCCTCTGACTTCAAGGGCAAGGAGCCTGTAGCTGTCTGCACCTGTTGAGTTAGGCGCATATTTGGTTATGGGCATTCCATGGCTCGGAGCTTCCGCCAGTCTGACATTCCTTGGTATGATGGTATCGTAGATATTCTGCTTTATGTTGTTCTTTACGTTCTCTACCACCTGGACTGAAAGGTTTGTCCTTGCATCGTACATTGTAAAGACTATTCCCTCGAGTTCTAGATAAGGGTTCAGTTTCTTTCTGACTAATATTATGGTCTGAAGCAGCTGTGAAAGTCCCTCCAATGCATAATACTCGCACTGAATCGGTACAAGTACGGTATCTGCCGCTGTCATGGCATTGACCGTAAGCATGTTAAGAGATGGCGGACAGTCAATGAGTATATAATCAAAATCTCCCTTGTGTGGCTCCAATGTATCTTTCAGCCTGTATTCACGCCTGTCAACTTCAAGAAGTTCTATCTCTACCCCTGAAAGATTGATGTCCGAAGGCATCAGCCAGAGATTATCATATTCTGTCTTGATCAGAACATCTCCGTACTCAGCTTCACCTATCATGAGCTCATACATTGTATTTTCCGGATCATTTTTATTGATTCCAACTCCGCTCGTTGCATTTCCCTGCGGATCCATGTCTATAAGGAGCACTTTGCTTCCCATCTCCGCAAGCGCTGCAGACAGATTTACGGCTGTGGTTGTCTTTCCTACGCCGCCTTTCTGGTTGGATACAGCTATTATCCTAGTCATGTGATCTCCTTTCTTGACTTTGAACCCGCTTATTGTATCATAACTGCATTTATATATCCATAATTTCCTATCTTCTTTTTTATTAAAAGAAAAGAGATGTTTCACGTGAAACATCTCTGATCTTTGCTTATATTTCGTATCATAATGGGCTTTTTGATGGTTTTCCGGCCCGTCTGGGATATTTATCCGACGTTTCTGCTATTTTCTTTATTACTATCAGGCTCCTTCTTCCTTCGTTAACCGGAAGTTCTATATCATATGAGCATTGAAACTCTCCGCCCAGGATCTTGATCGCATTTGCTGCGCTCTTTAGTTCTTCAGCGTATTCTCCGGATTTGTAGAGTAAACAGTATCCTCCAACTTTTAAGAATGGCATGCTGTATTCCAACAGTACGTTTATACCTGCAACAGCTCTCGATGTACAGATATCAAATTTACCACGTTCTTTAAAATCTTCCGCACGTATCGCAATCCCTGTTATATTGTTCAGGCCAATTTCTCTTGCTGCGTCGTTTACAAAATTAATCCTCTTATTCAAGGAATCAAGTAATACAAATCTGTTTTCCGGAAATGCGATCTTAAGGGGTATCCCTGGGAATCCCGCTCCGCATCCGATATCCAGAAGAGAGAAGTCCTTGCCTGTCAATTCTTTTATAATAGGAACACCTTCCAGCGAATCGATCATGTGCTTGATCTCTATCTGGTCCGGATCAGTTATGGCTGTGAGATTCATTACTTTATTCTTTTCGATAAGAATATCTGCGAATCTTTCGATCTGTTCAATCTGATGATCATCCAGCTCTATTTTGTTGTCTTTGGCAAACTGCCTTAATAATTCAAACTTCATAAATACAAAAATGTTTCACGTGAAACATTATTAATGATTTCTGCCTTCCTTTTGAAGATAAATAAGTAAAACAGCAATATCAGCAGGAGTAACTCCAGAGATCCTTGACGCCTGCCCGACAGAGCGGGGTTTAAACTTATTCAGCTTCTGGCCAGCTTCAAGTCTAAGTCCCTGGATACTTTCATAATCGATATTTTCATCCAGCAGACGCCGTTCGACACGTTTAAAGTTCTCAACCTGCTTTTGTTGTCTGACAATATATCCCTGATATTTGATCTCAATATCTATCTGTTCTATAACAGATGCCTCAAGGGCAGGGCGGTCAGGATCAAGTTCCGCAACCGCACTGTAGCTCAGTTCCGGCCTCCTGATAAGCTCGGCAAGCGTAACACCTGTGTTAAGCGGAGTACTTCCATGCGCAAGGAGGAACTCCTGTGTTTTCTTTTCAGCTCCTATTGGTATCTGGCTGACTCTTTCAACTTCTGATGCTATCTGTCTCTTTTTCAGCTCAGTGTGTTCATATTCTTCCTTGCTGACCAGTCCTATTTCATAACCGACTTCCCTTAATCTCAGGTCAGCATTATCCTGCCTTAGAAGAAGTCTGTATTCAGCGCGGCTTGTCATCATCCGGTACGGCTCTTTGTTTTCTTTTGTAACAAGATCGTCTATCAGGACCCCGATATATGCCTGACTCCTGTCCAGAATTATTGGTTCCTTGCCGGATATCTTTCTTGATGCGTTAACACCGGCCATGAATCCCTGTACTGCAGCTTCCTCATATCCGCTGCTGCCGTTAAGCTGACCTGCGCTGTAAAGACACTCAACTGCCTTGAATTCAAGGCTCGGCTTTATCTGGTTAGCATCTATGCAGTCATATTCTATAGCATATGCGTTTCGGATGATCTTTACATTTTCAAGGCCGATCATCGTTTTGTACATCGCATACTGAACATCCTCAGGAAGAGAAGAGCTCATTCCGGAAAGATACATCTCATTTGTATACAGGCCTTCCGGCTCAACAAATATCTGGTGTCTCTCTTTTTCCGGGAATTTAACCACTTTGTCCTCTATGGATGGACAATATCTCGGACCGACACCTGTGATGTCGCCGGAAAATAGGGGAGAGCGGTGAATGTTTTCCCTTATTATCCTGTGCGTTTCAGGCGTTGTATATGTAAGATAGCAGGAAACCTGCTCTTTCTGTATGCTCTCAGGATCAGTTGAAAAAGAGAAAGGAACGATGGGGACATCTCCCTTCTGCTCAGTCATCTTCGAAAAATCAAGGCTTCTCTTATCGACCCTTGCCGGGGTTCCCGTCTTGAATCTTCTGATGTCTATTCCGTTTTCAGCCATTGAGTCAGAAAGATAATTTGCCGCCTTGAGACCGTTTGGTCCGGTATATTCACTGACTTCACCGTAAATGCATCTGGCCTTCAGGTAAGTCCCTGTCGCAAGTACCACTGCTTTGGCCTTATATGTGGCGCCTGAAAGTGTCTTAACTCCGGCGATCCTGCCGTCTTCAACGATCAGTTCGGTCACTTCGCCCTGGCGGACAGTCAGATTATCTGTATTTTCCATTGTCCGGCGCATGCTCTGCGAATATTCCTTTTTATCAGCCTGCGCCCTGAGGGAATGTACCGCAGGACCTTTGGATGTATTAAGCATCCTGGACTGGATGAAGGTACGGTCGATGTTCTTTCCCATCTCTCCACCAAGAGCATCCAGCTCCCTTACAAGATGGCCTTTTGACGATCCGCCTATGTTCGGATTGCAGGGCATCATGGCAATGCTGTCTATGCTGACAGTAAAGCAGATGGTCCTGCATCCGAGCCTGGCCGCTGCAAGCGCGGCCTCGCATCCTGCGTGTCCGGCCCCGACTACTACAATATCGTATTCTTCAGTTACTACTGCCATTTCATTTACCCATACAAAACTTGGCAAATATCTCATCTGCCAGGTCATCTTCTATGGCTTCTCCTATTACTGATCCCAGGGAAGCGTACGCATCCATCATGTCTATCGTAAAGAAATCCTCGGGAAGTCCCGCCTTTACACTTTCTATCGCCTTTTCCAGGCTGCCTTCTGCCTCTATCAGCGCATTCTTCTGTCTGACGTTTGTTATATAGACCTGATCATTGAAATTCAGGCCTCCGCTGTAGAACATATCCCTGATCGTTTCGGCAAAAGCATCCATTCCCGTGCCGTTGATCACCTGAGTCTCGATAACCGGGCAGTCAAGGATCTCCTTCACATCAGAAGGCAGAGTCACTCTGTCTATGTCTGTCTTATTAAGAAGAGCTATGGCTTTCTTACCCCTGATAATGTCCGCGATCTTCCGGTCATCCTCGTCCAGTGCCTTGGAAGCGTCTATGACAAATACGGCAAGATCGGCCTCTCCTGCATATTCCTTGGCTTTTTCAACACCGATCTTTTCTATTATGTCATCGGTCTCCCTTATTCCGGCGGTATCGATGACATTTAGCGTTATGTCGTTCAGCCTCAGGCTCTCCTCAAGAGCATCCCTGGTGGTTCCGGCTATGTCCGTCACTATTGCCCGCTCTGTTCCGAGAAGCGCGTTAAGAAGAGAAGACTTGCCTACATTCGGTTTTCCGAGGATCACTGTCTTTATGCCCTCTTTTATGATCCTGCCGTCGTCGGAAGTTGCTATAAGCCTGCCGACCGAATCACGGATCTTCTCAAGTATGTGCAGCAGCGTATCGGCATATCCTTCCATTTCGATATGCTCGGGGTCATCCAACGCAGCCTCTATGTATGCTATCTGCTCGAGAAGGACAGTCCTTTCCCCGCGGATCTTTTCGGAAACGCTGCCTGAAAGCTGGGAAACTGCGCTCTTCAGAGCATAGTTATTCTCGGCATTAATGACATCGATCACTGCTTCAGCTTGGCTAAGGTCTATCCTTCCGTTCAGGAAAGCCCTTTTCGTAAACTCACCGGGCTCAGCAGGCCTTGCCCCGGACCTGCAGACCAGTTCAAGAGTACGGTTAAGCACAAACATTCCGCCATGGCAGTTTATCTCAGCCGTGTCCTCGCGGGTAAATGTATGGGGCGCCCTCATGATCATCACAAGAACTTCATCTATCACATTATCCCCGTCCACAATATGGCCATAGTGGATCGTATAGCCCGGAACGCAGGCCATGTCCTTGTCTTTGGCAGGTCTGAATATCTTCTTTATTATGTTGAATGCATCATCTCCGCTGATCCTGACAATTCCGATCCCGGAATTGTTCATCGCTGTGGAGATGGCTGCTATAGTATCTGTTCCGTTTATCATTTTCGAAAAAAACGCCCCCTGCGCCTTCGTTTTCCTGTTTTCGGACAAACTATGCAATAGGGGGCGATCCGGGTTCTATTTATCTTTTGTAATATACAACAACCCTTCTGTTGGGTTCTTCACCTTCACTCTTTGTGGCCACCTGCTTATCGGACTGAAGATATGCGTGGATGATCCTTCTCTCATAAGGGTTCATCGGCTCGAGCACAATTTTCTTCTTTGTCTTTTTTACCTTAGCGGCAACATTTTTGGCAAGATTTTCAAGGGTTTTGGCTCTGCGCTCCCTGTAATTCTTTGTGTCGAGTTTAAGCCTGTAATATTCTTCCTTTTCCCTGTTGGCAACGATGCTTGCAAGATACTGGAGCGCATCAAGCGTCTGTCCGCGCTTTCCGATTATGTCACCGGTCTCACCTTCAAGATCAATGTCGATGCTTCTTTCCTTGTCATCTATGCTGACACTTACCTTTGCGGGCATTTCCATTTTATCGAGCACTTCTGTGAGGAATTTCTGCAGATTTTCCTTTAAGACTTCGCTGTCAGTGTTCTTTGCCCTGCTTTTCTGTACAGGCTTTTCTGCCGGCTCATTTTTCTCCGGAGCTTTTTCCTTAACTGCAGGCTTTTCTTTGACCACAGGCTTTTCCTTGACCACGGATTTTTCTTCCGTAAATACAGGTTCTTCCTTAACTTCTTCCCTTACTCTGGCCCTTATTACTGCCTGCTTGGAAAAGATACCGAACAGTCCTGCGCTGCCTTCTGTTACAACTTCATAATCCAGTTTATCGCTTGTTACCCCGAATTCTATTGTAGCGTCTGTAATGGCGTCATCAACGTTTTTCGCGGTAAATTCTTTATATTCCATTTTCAAGACCCCCGCTTATTTCTTATATTTTTTCTTTGCTTTTCCGGTTTCTTCAGGATGTTCATCGTTATAATCCTGGACCAGCGCAGCTTTAGCCGCAAGGCTGCCTGCAGCAGGCTTCTTCTTTGATCCGCCCTGATCATCAACACTCATGTTCGCTATGTCTTTGATGGACATCGGTCTTGCCGGAACATTTGCCTGACTGTCAATGTTCTTTGTTGAGATATTTGCAGAAGAAGAGATCAGAGAACCCTTGACGCCGTCTTTCTCGCGTTTTTTCTTTGCTTTTTCCGCAGCCTTCTCCATGTTCTCTTTAATGAATGCATCCATGTCGATATGACGGTAATGCCTGTTAATGAGGATCTGAAGGATTACCTGGAAAATTGAGCTCATGCACCAGTAAATGCCAAGACCTGTATTCAGGGTAAAGCAGATATATACTGAAAACAGAGGCATTACCCAGCCCATCATCTTGCCCGTTGCAGCCATTGAATCATTGGATGCAGCGCTCTGTTTTGTCTGGGTGAGCTTGAATGAAAGCCACTGTGAGAAACCTGCAAGAAGAGGAATGATAACAGCAAGTATACCGATAAATGTTCCTGTCATCATGAGGTTCCACGGGCTCTGTGAGATATCCCATCCGCAGAATGAGTTGAGTTTTACAAATTCAGCGTGCTGTGTGGCTACCGTTGTTGCATCAGCTCCGGTAAACAGTGCCTGAAGCGCATCCCAGCTCTTTGCAGGAAGAGCATAGAGCGTTTTAAGTACAATATCGGTATCCGTAGATATAAGACCTGCTGAAATACTGCTCATTGCCGAAGATCCCGTCTCTCCCGATGAGCCAAGGAAGTTTGTTATAGCTCCGGCTACAGGAGTGAGCGTATTGGCGATCTTGTCGATAGCTGTAGGGATATTCCTGAGTGCTCCGTAAAGAGCGATAAGAACGGGGAATGAGATGAATGACTGAAGACATCCGCCCGTCTGTGACACGCCATACTTAGCATAGACCGCCTTGGTCTCCGCCTGCATCGCCTGCATTGAATAATTGTCCCTGGCTCCCTTATACTTAGCCTGGATGGCTTGGAGCTCGGGCTGCATTACGCTGTTTAATTTTGTGAATTTCTGCTGTTTGATCGTGAGAGGGAGCACAATGAACTTAACGATCAGTGTGAAAATAATGATCACCAGTCCAATATTTGCGATCCCGATAAGATCAAGGAACTTGTAAAGATACCCTAATGCCTCGCTGAACAGCCATACTATCTGTTTGATGACCGGCCAGTCATAACATCCGTTTCCTGCAGCGGCTGCCGAATTTGAAGCACCCCCGCAGGCTGCAAGTAAATAATTTAACACTTATGCCCTCCTTTATGGTACCGGGTCGTAACCACCCTTGGAGAACGGATTGCATCTGAGTATCCTCCAGATAGCAAGTCCGAGCCCTTTAAGCGGGCCATGCTTCTCTATAGCCTCTATGGCGTACTGAGAACAGGTAGGGATGTACTTACAATGACTATATCTTTTTAAACCCGATAAATATTTCTGATAAAACCTGATCGGCGCGATCAATATTTTACGAATCATAAATCCCACCGCCTTACTAATGATCAGATCAGACCGTGTTTTTCAAGAAGATGCCCAAACGAAGACCTGATCGTTTCCAGATCCTGTCCACGGGCAGCGCTTCTGGCGACTGCTACCATATGACAGCTGCATGGCAGCTGCGTCTTATATGCCAGGTAGCTCTCCCTAATAAGCCTAGTTACTCTGTGTCTTACGACACTGTTTCCAACTTTCTTACTGACAGAAATACCTAAGCGAAAATCTCCCTGTTCAGGGAGTACATATAAAACAAGATGTCTGTTTGCTATTGCTTTTCCCTCAGTATAAACTTTTTTAAACCGGGGGACACCTTTTAAAGAATTAATATTCCTCATTAATTCTACCAATAAGAAAGAAAGACCGCTACTTCTTTCTTAAGCTGCGGTCTTAGGCGGTTAAAGATTTTCTTCCTTTTGCTCTGCGTGCGGCGATCACCTTTCTGCCGCCTGCTGTACTCATTCTTGCTCTAAATCCGTGAACCTTTGCTCTGGATCTCTTCTTAGGCTGAAATGTCATCTTACTCATAACATAACACCTCCTTTGACTTCTAAAAATAGCACTCGTTATTATATTGAAAGATTTTTGTTGCGTCAAGCAGAATTTGCACTGTTTTCAAGGGTTTTCGGGGTTATCCACTAATTCACACCGTTAATGTGGATAATTTTTTTAAAAATTTTTCTTATATTTTAAGGCTTTTTCGCGTATTTACACTTTTATTAAACTGATAATCCACATTTTTTTGTTTATTTCTCCACCATGTATTTGTTGAATTTTTACCTTAATTAATATAGAATATGTTTATTATACGGGATTATGCCGTAATTTACAGATGGAGTAGTTCTTATGCTGGAAACGATCCGAGAAAAATGGCCTGAGATTCTCAATGATCTTAAGCAGGAATATGACATAACCGATGTTTCTTTCAAGACCTGGCTTCTTCCTCTTGAAGTACGTGCCGTTGAAGGCGATACCATTATCCTGGTAGTTCCCGAGGAAACTGTCGGTCTTCAGTATATCAAAAAGAAATATTCAACTCCCCTTAAGGTCTGTATTGCCGAGATCATAGGCAAGTCCTTCGAACTTGAATTTATTCTTCCTGACCAGACTGATTCATTTGATTCACAGCCGCGTCTTGAAGTGTCACAGGAAAAAGATGTATTTGAAAAAGCCGGACTTAACCCTAAGTACACTTTTTCATCATTTGTCGTTGGCGACAACAGCAATCTTGCTCACGCTGCCGCCCTCGCTGTGGCTGAGTCTCCCGGAGAGGTATATAATCCGCTTTATATCTATGGAGGAGTCGGTCTCGGAAAGACACACCTCATGCAGGCTGCAGCTCATTTCATCCTGACACACAACCCTCACATGAAGGTTCTTTATGTCACCTGCGAGCAGTTTACAAATGAGATCATCGATGCCATAAGGAACGGCGGTCCTACCGCAAATGTCCAGTTTAGGGAAAAATACAGGAACATAGATGTCCTCATCATTGATGACATTCAGTTCATAAGCGGAAAAGAAACCTCCCAGCAGGAACTTTTCCATACTTTCAACGCTCTTTATGACAATAATAAGCAGATAATCATATCTTCAGACAAGCACCCGAAGGAGATAGACAATCTCGAAGCCAGGCTCTGCTCAAGATTTTTATGGGGCCTTTCAGTTGATCTTCAGTCTCCTAATTATGAGACGCGTGTTGCCATACTGAGAAAAAAGATCGAGCTGGATAAATATCCTCCGATCTCTGATGATGTTCTTGAGTTCATTGCTTCAAATGTTTCTTCAAACATCAGGGAACTTGAAGGCGCGCTTACCAAGATAGTGGCATATTCAAAGCTTACATCTTCAGATATCACACTTGAATTTGCCCAAAATGTACTGCATGACCTTTTTTCAAAATCACAGATGGAGATAACTCCTGATTCAATAATAAAAATCGTATCGGAACATTTCGGACTTACTGTAAATACACTGATATCAAAAAAGAAAAACCAGGAGATAGTTTATCCGAGACAGCTTTGCATGTATCTTTGCCGTACCCTTACAGACGTTGCGCTTACACTTATAGGAAAGAAGCTTGGCAACAGGGATCATACGACGATCATATATGGATATGAAAAGATACAGAGAGAGATAGATGAAAACGAAAAAGTCAGAAATGACGTGGAGATCCTTAAAAAGAAGATAATCCCGGGCTAATCCACATTTTACTGACATAAGGGCATTTCAGATGTTGATCATATGTGAATTGCTTATCACCGGATTTTTTGGATTTTTATATCAACATTCTGCGAAGATAAATAATACAGAGATCTCAACAGAAAAGAATCCATTGATATCAGGCACTTGAATGTGATCTTAACAAATCAACAGCCCCTACTACTACTGCTGATCAAATATTATAAAAATATATATTTGCATTTTTCAAAGGAGAACATTTGTTATGAAAATTTCATGTGTAAAAGCTGAACTTCTTGCAGGCATCAATATTGCTCTCAGGGCAGTTCCTTCAAAAACAACTCTTCCAATCCTCGAGTCTTTTCTTATCGTGGCAGATGAGATAATCACCATCACTACAAATGATAAGGACATGGGCATCGAAACTGCTGTAAGCGGAAATATTATGGAACAGGGCAAGATAGCGGTTGATGCAAGAGTGTTCAGCGAGATCGTCAGAAAACTTCCTGATGATGAAGTTGTCATTGAATCTGATAGTAACCAGAAGATCAGGATCACATGCGAAGAATCTGTATTCAATCTTAACGGAAAGAATCCGGATGAATTTCCTGAGCTTCCCAGGACTGAAAATGAAAAGAAGATCATCGTATCCCAGTTCATTTTAAGGGAACTTATCAGACAGACCATCTTCTCCATTTCACAGAATGACAATAATTCCATGATGAGAGGAGAACTTTTCGAGGTTGAAGGCAATATCTTAAAGGTAGTTTCTCTTGACAGCCACAGGATTTCAATCAGAAAAGAAGAACTTGCAAACAGCTATGACCATATCAAAGTCATCGTTCCCGGAAAGACTCTCAATGAGATAAGCAAGATCATAAACGGTGATAAGGACAGCATCGTTGAAATAGCTTTTGACAAGAACTTCGTAAAATTCAATCTTGAAGGAACAATGGTGCTCTCAAGACTGATCGAGGGAGAATTCTTCAATGTTGAGCAGATGATCTCTTCTGATTATGAAACCGAAGTTACGATCAATAAGAATGATTTTCTCAATTCGATCGACAGGGCATTCACTCTTGCAAAAGAGGGTGAGAAGAAACCCATCATCCTTGAGATCACTGAGAACAGGCTTGCTCTCGGAATAAGCACATCACTCGGATCAATGAATGCTGACCTTCCGATAACCAAGACAGGAAAAGACATGGTCATCGGATTTAATCCAAAGTTCTTCATTGATGCCCTCAGAGTAATAGATAATGAAGAAGTAAATATTTACTTTGTAAATTCTACTGCTCCGTGCTTCATCAGGGATAATGAAGGAAGATATGTTTACATAATCCTTCCGGTAAATATTAACAGATAAGATGGAAAAGATCTATTTAAGGGATGAATACATAAAACTCGGACAGGCTCTCAAACTGGCGGGTCTTACAGGCAGCGGACTTGAATCAAAAGAGGTGATACTTGACGGCCTTGTAAAAGTCAACGGAGAAGTTGATACCCGCCGGGGAAGAAAGGTGTATGAGGGTGATGTGATCGAGTTTGAAGGAGAACAGATCCTGGTATGCAGATAAACCTTCTTGAACTAAAGAATTTCAGAAATTATGAAGATCTTTCGATAAGGTTTGATAAAGGTGTAAATATAATATACGGAGAGAATGCCCAGGGTAAGACCAACATTCTCGAAAGCATATATATGTGCTGCTGCGGAAAAAGTCATAAAGGCAGCAAAGAAAGAGAAATAATAAAACATGACTGTGATGAAGCCCATGTAAAGGCGGAATTTAAGTCAGAACGCGGAAATTGCCGTATAGACATTCATCTTAAGAAAAACAAAGGTAAAGGTCTTGCGATAAACCGGATACCTATAAGAAAGATAAGTGAACTGTACGGCAATATCTATGTTGTAATATTTTCTACCGAAGATCTGGATATCATTAAAAGAGGACCGTCTGACAGAAGGCGTTTTATGGACATGGAACTTTGTCAGATAGATCCCATATATGTGGAAAATCTCATAAATTACAACAGGATACTTGTTCAGCGCAGGGAACTTTTTAAAAAGATCGCGGAAACAGAAGACCCGTCATTAAAAGAATCTCTTGATGTATGGGACATACAGCTGGTCAGATACGGAACTGAGATAATAAAAAGAAGACGGGAATTCATAGAAGAGCTGAACGATATTATATTTGATATCCATTACGGGATCACTTCCGGAAGTGAAAAGCTTAAGCTGGTATATGAACCTTCTTCGACTGAAGAGACTTTTTATGAAGATCTTTTAAGATCAAGAGAAAAGGATATATATCTCCGGCAGACAGGTGCAGGTCCGCATAGAGATGACATGGCATTCCATAACGGAAACATAAACATGAAGACTTATGGAAGCAACGGACAGCAAAGGACATGCGCGCTTTCACTTAAACTTGCCGAGATAAAGCTGATAGAAAAAATAAAAAAAGAAAGCCCTGTGCTGCTCCTTGATGATGTTCTCTCGGAACTGGACAGGAACAGGCAGAAGATGCTGCTTAAAGCACTGACCGGCACACAGACCATCATCACATGTACCGGAGTTGACGAGTTTGTGGAACTGGAACTGAAAAATGCAAAAAAATACTATATAAAGAACGCGTCAGTAGTACAGGAATAGGATACTCATGGAAGAAAAATTATCATTGGAAAACACTGAAGTAAAAGAAGAATACGGCGCCGATAACATCCAGGTACTTGAAGGACTTGAAGCTGTCAGAAAAAGACCGGGCATGTATATCGGAAGCATTTCTTCGCGCGGACTGCATCATCTTGTCTATGAGATAGTTGATAATGCGGTGGATGAGGCGCTTGCCGGATACTGCACAGAGATAACTGTGCAGATAAATGAGGATAATTCCATCACTGTAATAGATAACGGCCGTGGAATACCTACAGGCATCAATTCAAAAACCGGAGTGAGCGCAGTAGACCTTGTATTTACCAAACTTCATGCGGGCGGTAAATTCGGAGGCGGAGGCTATAAAGTATCAGGAGGACTCCACGGTGTCGGAGCTTCGGTAGTCAATGCGCTTTCGAAAAAGCTTGAAGCCACCATATGCAGGGAAGGCAAGGTCCATCACGTTGAATACTCAAGGGGTAAAGTAGTTACCGAAGTAGAAGTCATAGGTGACTGTGAAGAAGAAAAAACCGGAACGACCATAACATTCCTTCCGGATGATGAGATTTTTGAAGAGACTGTTTATGATTTCGGCATACTCCAGAAGAGACTCCGCGAGATGGCTTTCCTTACAAAGGGACTTAAGATAATCCTCAGGGATGTAAGGCCTGAAAAGGAACAGGAAAAGACCTATCATTACGAGGGCGGTATCAAAGAGTTTGTCCGCTATATAAACAAGAGCAGCAATGCCATCTATAGCGATGTTCTTTACTTTGAAGGCGAGAAAAATGAAGTATTCGTTGAAGTTGCGATGCAGCACAACGATGGATATAACGAAGGCATTTATACATTCGTAAACAATATCAATACTCCTGAGGGCGGAACACATCTCGAGGGATTTAAGCGTGCGATCACAAGAGTATTTAATGATTACGCGAGAAAGAACAAACTCCTTAAAGACAGTGAGGATAATCTTTCGGGTGAGGACATAAGGGAAGGCCTCAGCGCCATTGTTTCTGTAAAGGTCGTTGATCCGCAGTTTGAAGGCCAGACAAAGCAGAAGCTCGGAAATTCAGAGGCGAGCACAGCTGTTAATTCAATAGTTGGCGAGCAGCTCGGGATATATCTTGAGCAGAATCCCCAGGTTGCAAAGATCATATGCGAAAAGAGCATACTGGCCCAGAGGGCAAGGGACGCAGCGAGGAAAGCGAGGGAACTTACAAGAAGAAAAAGCCCGCTTGAAGGCAACTCACTGCCCGGAAAACTTGCTGACTGCACAGATAAAAATCCTGAAAACTGCGAGATATTCATAGTCGAGGGAGATTCCGCAGGCGGATCAGCCAAGACTGCCCGTACCAGAAAGACCCAGGCGATCCTTCCGCTCAGAGGCAAGATCCTCAATGTCGAGAAGGCCCGTCTTGACAGGATCCTCGGAAATGCTGAGATCAGAACCATGATCACCGCATTCGGAACCGGAATACACGAAGACTTTGATATCAGCAAACTGAGATATCACAAGATAATCATCATGACGGATGCAGATGTAGACGGAGCTCACATCGCAACCCTCCTTCTCACATTCTTCTACAGGTTCATGCCGGATCTGATCAGGGGAGGACATGTATATCTTGCTAAGCCGCCTCTGTATCAGATCAGCAGAGGACAGAAAAAGTATTACGCTTACAGCGATGCTGAACTGGCTGAGAAACTGAATGAACTCGGAAGGGACAACCAGAACAAGATCCAGAGATATAAGGGTCTCGGTGAGATGGATGCAAACCAGCTCTGGGAGACAACAATGGATCCGCAGACCAGAGTCCTTTCAAAAGTAATGATAGATGAAGACAGCGTACAGGATCTGGACCTTACATTTACCACTCTCATGGGCGATGAGGTCGAGCCGAGAAAAGAGTTCATAGAGCTCAATGCCAAGTATGCTACCAACATCGACATTTAATGATCAATACCGTAAAAAGAACGGGAGATAATAATGGACGAACATCTTTTTGACAATATTGAAGAAGTCGATCTTAAAAAGACCATGGAGACATCCTATATCGACTATGCGATGAGTGTAATAGCCGCGCGGGCCCTGCCGGATGTCAGAGATGGACTTAAGCCTGTACAGAGAAGAGTCCTGTACTCGATGATCGAACTTAACAACGGACCGGACAAGCCGCACAGAAAATGCGCCCGTATCGTCGGTGATACCATGGGTAAATATCATCCCCACGGTGACTCATCCATCTACGGAGCACTCGTTAACATGGCACAGCCCTGGTCCACGAGATATCCGCTTGTTGACGGACACGGAAACTTCGGTTCAGTGGACGGCGACGGAGCAGCAGCCATGCGTTATACAGAGGCAAGGCTCTCTAAGATCGCAATGGAAATGCTGGCAGACATCAACAAGGATACTGTTGATTTCATTCCGAACTTTGATGAGACCGA
>SVDE01000174.1 GCA_015057955.1 Lachnospiraceae bacterium
CAGGAAATGGTCGGCGGCAGGATAGAAGAATATATGCCGTGGGAGGAAGAAGTAGCGATAATCTGCAATGAGGAAGGCAAAATGATGAGACTTCCGCTCAACCGTGGAATAAAAGATGAGAAAGGTCAGCTGCAGGACATCATCGCAGGTGACTTTTTTATTTGCTACGCACCGATCGAGAGCGAGAAATTCCTCTCAATGCCGCCTGAACTTGAAGAAAAATACCTCAAAAAGTTCGAAATGCCTGAGATGTTTTTCAGAGACGGAGGAAATATCCGATCAGAAAAGTACGAGCCGATGAAGTCAGAACCAGCAAGAGACTATGCAAGATGAGGCTGCAGCTGACGCGGCAGCAATGGCAGCGGACGGGTAAGTTAAGATAATCAATACGTATAAGCCGTTGGAGGAAATGAGTCATTAGTTGGAGAAAACTTGAACATGGGCCCTGTGAACGTTGAAAACACTGGCGTCTACAAAAGAGGTTCCGTTCACTCGCTCCACAGTTCAGGTTCGGAATATTCCGAGCCTTTTATTTTGAATGATGTGATATATTAAAGATAAATATAGAGAAGACAGTTTGAATGAGTCGGAACTTTATAACAGGGAACTGCAGGAGAGAGAAAAAGGATATGATAAATATCTCAGCGACTTCGGCACTGGAGAGACTTGAACAGTATGTGCGTCAGGCCCCGGACCGCGATGCAGTGATTTTTGAGCCGGATGAAAGTCTTACCTTCAAAGAGCTTTGGGTCCTTTCCGGAAAGATATATGCATGGCTGAAAGAAAAAGGCATAGGAAGAGAAGATGTCGTAATGTACTGTCTGCCGCGGGGCGTGTTTCTGTATGCCTGTATGGTGGGCACTATGCGCGCCGGCGCTGCATTCGTTCTGGCAGAGTCGGAGAATGAAGCTGAAAGAACGGCTTTCATCAGAGAAAACTCCGGATGCAGCTTGTACGTTGACGAAAAGAATATGCAGGATATCCTCAGCTGTCAGTCTCTGGAAGGCTATGAACCGGCACAGCTCCACAGCTTGTGTTACATCGCTTATACATCAGGAACGACAGGCCATCCCAAAGGCGTGATGCATGAATACGGCTCACTTGACAACGCATGGAAAGCCGTTATGGTGGATGGGAAGCCGATGATGACAGACACGGATACATTCCTTTCAATGAGTCCGATGAACTTTGTAGCGATGCCTATCATCTTCGCCTATTCATGCGGACATGGATGCACGATCGCCATAATGCCGTATCATTACGCTGAAAGCAGGGAAAGCTTTTCAGATTATCTGGTGAGAGCCGGAGTGAGCTGCGGTTATGTAACGCCTTCCTTCCTGCTGAAGCATCTGCCGTTTG
Organism: Lachnospiraceae bacterium; assembly: GCA_015057955.1. Classification (GTDB taxonomy): domain Bacteria; phylum Bacillota; class Clostridia; order Lachnospirales; family Lachnospiraceae; genus RGIG5612. Next base: position 1,360 of record SVDE01000174.1, read on the forward strand.
ATTATCCGTGGCATTTCTGCATATTATCAGCTGAGCCGGCTGACGGCCTGTATATCCCGGGCATGCACTGCTATAACACCTATGCCTCAACAGAGGCAGGATGTCTTCTTTCAGTATATGAACTGAAAAAACCGATGTCGCCTGCTCCTGTCGGAAGGTCGTATTCGGATGTGGAACTGCTTATTGTTGATGAGAACGGCACAAAGGCTCCGCCCGGAGAGACCGGAGAGATATGCTTCAGGACCCCTTATGTCCGCGGATATATCGATCTGCAGAAGGATGGTAATGGATACAGGAGGGAGGATGATCTTTTCCATACAGGCGATGCAGGGGAGATAAATGACGACGGCGATCTTGTTGTCCGCGGACGTATCGACGAGATGTTCAAGATCGGAGGGTATCGCATCGAACCGGATGAGGTGGCCAATGCTGTAACGATGGTTGCCGGCCTTTCACATGCAGTGGTCAGAGGATTTGTTTACAGGAATATTTCTTCTGTTGTCGTTTTCTATACGGACGATGTACAGATCGATCCTGCTGACATGCGGGAGAAACTGCTTGGTTCGCTTCCGGAATACATGATACCGACGACTTACATACATATGAGTGATTTCCCGCTTCTCCCGTCGGGAAAGATCGATAAGCTCAGTCTGCTTCCGCCTGAAGGAAGCTGGGATCAGTTCAGGAATAATACCGCCGCTGAATTACCGGTCATCGGCATGGGGCGGACCGCCTGCGTGTACGACATTGGAGGAGAAATAGCCCTGAAGCTGTTCCTTCCATCCATCCCATACAGTACGATACACAAGGAGCTTATACAGATGCATACGGCGCGCAGCTTGGGGATACCCGTGCCGGACAGCTATGAGATCGTGCGCGCTGATGACAGATACGGGATACTGATGGACAGGATGCCCGGAATCGGCCTGGAAACGCTTATCAGGGAAAACCCTGATGAGAGGCCTGAACTGATCATATACTTTGTCGGGGCGGTCAGGGAGCTTCATCAGATAAGCATGGAGGACAGCGATGCAACGGATATACGGGAAGAATCGATATATCTGTGCGGACAGCTTGACCGTGACTTCTGTTCCGAAGAAGAGGCCGCGATGATAAAATCGGTCTTCGAATGCATCCCTCATGCAGAGACCTTCGTCCACGGCGACTGTCACCCGGGCAATGCAAAGATGGATAACGGAGATATCCGGTTCATAGATCTGATGTTCTCGGGAAAAGGGCATCCGGTCTTTGATCTCATAGGCATGTATTCTCATTATGTTTTCATTCCTTCTTTCGTCAGTGAAGAGGCATACATATCGAAGAACAATATGACAAAAAAAGAAGCGGAGGAGCTGTTCGGCAGCTTCCTTGAAACATACTTATCCGGAGCGGACGCGGCAGACCTTTTGACGGCCGGATCACTGATCAGAGGGGTGCATGCCGCTGTCATTTGCCTTGCGTCTGTAAGGATGCCGGGAGCACTGACAGATGAAATGCTAATCGAAGCCAGGCGACGGGCTGTCCGCTTTGCCGAAGGATACTGCACTAATGGCCGGCTCAGAGATCCATCTCACTGGAGTGTTCTGGAGTGAAAGCGATGGAAAGATACCGGGACGGGTTTTACCGGAATTATCTGATATACACAGGCCTGGAGACAGACCTGCTGTTCTTCGTGGTCTGTGACGCGATATTTCTGACTAAGGTAAAGCATCTTACCCTGGTCCAGTACTCCCGCGTTACATTTCTGTCCCTTTTGTTTTCCCTGTTGATTCAGTATCCGCTGCTCAAATGCATCAACAGGATGGGGAACAGGAAGACTGTGCGTGCGGGAAGCATATTTATGCTGCTCTCCGCCTTCTGCATAACATTCTCAACGGGATTCTTTATGGTCCTTATCGGAGGATTCCTGAAATGCATAGGTCATACATTCAATTCGATCGGGACAGCCGTTCTGAAAAACAGGCTGGAGACAGATCATAATGCAGACCAGTATGTAGATTATCAGTCCGACGCCAACACGATGGCATGCGCCTTTATGATGCTGACTTCACTGCTGTGCGGATATCTGTTTCACCTGAACGAATACTTCCCGATGTATGCATGCATCCTGTTCAGCGCAGCAGGTGTTGCCTCTTCCTGGTATATAAGCCGCGACGAAAGATCTTCGGCAGATATTATTTCAGCCGGTGATTTCAGACAGATGGCACAGGGGCAGAAGCAGTTCCGGACTTTACAGGCCGTACGGATCTTTGCGGCCTTTGCTGTATTTACCGCCCTTACAGGGACAGGCCTTTCCTATGCGAGACTCAACTTTCAGGAAGTCCTGACCGGGAACAGTCCGGCAAAAGTGATGCTTTTCCTGAGCACGGTCACTTCTCTGATCTACCTGATAAGGGGCTTGTCCAATGTGATCTTGAGGGAGACATATGCTGCGTTAGGCAGCAAAGCATTGATCATCGCTTCATCACTGTCGCTGTGCGGATTGCTGCTCCAGATGCTGCCATGGATAAAGGATACGGATATCACGGTCGCACTGCTCTGCGCGGGGTATCTGCTTCTCGCGTTTATACGTGATCCGTATATTACGCTCGTCCAGAACATATCACTTGAGATCAATGAAATACACAAACAGCAAGGCATGCTGATTGCGCTCAACGGTGCAAAGAAGGCAGGAGCATTAGTGCTTTCCGCAGCAGCAACGATACTGCTGAAAAACCATAGTATTTTCATAGTCATGGCTTTGATGACGGCGGCGGCACTGGTAAACCTGCTTATATGTATCGCGATAGTATCGAAGCGATCAACAGCAGGACAAAAATAGACGATCCTACTCCATAGACTGTGCTCTGAATATTTCAGGCCTTTTATTATGTCTGGTGTGGTATATTGATCTGTAACAATTAGTGTTCAGAGATGCGTCCATAGGAGAATACAAAATGACAAACATGAAACAGTATACTTGCTCTCATTATAGCAATTGCAATCATTAGAACTGTAATAAAGACCAGAAGGGGAGACCATATTGAGGTGCCGCCTGTTGGTGTAATGAATGACCTGCCAAGCAGTGTGACAGGAATCAATAAGCATGATGACATGCGTGAGCGTTCAACGGAGAGGGCGAACAGACGATGAATTGGATCGGGCTCCGGAGACATATTCCGGAGTCTTTTGTTTTGCCCGGATTTGTTGTCATTTGGCCTGACGGGGAAAAATTTCAAAAAGTGTTAAAATCTGTGTAACGAAAATGAAATATCTCCGTCTAACCGATGAGATCAAATAAAGGAGTGCGTTGATACGTGGAGAAGAACACC
>SVDE01000175.1 GCA_015057955.1 Lachnospiraceae bacterium
CATCGATGTAAAACGCCGCAGTCGGGCATGCTGCCACGCACTCACCGCTTCCGGTGAACTTTTCAGGGTCAACGCATGACCTGAATCCGTTTTCCGTACTTACCATTGATACCGATCCGTCTGTGCATGCGCAAATGCATCTTCTGCATCCTATGCATTTGGTATCATCATGAACGATGCTGCCTTTTAGTGATATCTCATGACCTTCGTTAGACCTTCTCTGGTACTCAAAGTCATATATCCCGTTTTCTGCAAGTACACGTATGAACTCGCAGTCAGAACACCTCGGGCAGAACTCACAGTCAAAGCGATGGCCTTCCGCCATCTTAAGCAGACGTTCTCTCCTGTCAGCCTTCACCTGTTCGGTATCCGTCTGTATGTCCATGCCTTCTTTCACTTTTATGATGCAGGCGCGAACCGGCTTTCCGTCAGCTTCGACTTCGCAGACTCCGCACACTCCTCCGGGAGCTGTGCCCTTAAGGAAGCACAGTGTGGGGATCCTTACTCCTACAGCCGCTGCCGCCTCAAGTATGGTATCTCCTTCTCTTGCTTCAACTTCTATCCCGTTTATCTTAACTTTCATTTCCGGCACCTCCTATTTCCACCCGTAGGGCTCTTCAAAATAGCTCTTCTCAGGAACATTCTGCGTGCCTATGCGGAATATTTCTCCGGTATCTTTACGTTTGAAGAATATCTTGGCGTTTATGGGGAATCTCATCTCCAGCGCGCCGGTCCGGCATACTTCCACGCAGGTGCCGCAGTACCAGCACTCGTCAGGATATACTACGACCGGAGGTTTTCCGGGCTCGGGGTTCGGGAGAATGGTCTGGATGCGGCATACATTTGCGCAGTCATTGCATCCGATGCAGAGTTCGGGATCAATGGCTACCGCCACAGTAGGGCCGGTCGGATTCGGGACAATATAAGCATCTTTTATTTTGTTCATATCTTCCATTTTCTCTGCTCCTCTCCCTCTTTTTCCCTGTGGAGTTCATAGTTTTCCAGATACCCGGGAAGGTTTTCATCTTTCAGCCAGTATCTGTCTTCTTTAAATTCCGCCTTAAACTCGCCGTTCTCGAAATATGTATACATGAAATCGTATGATGTGGGGTCAGGTGCTCCGAATCCTTTCTGTCTCGGGATCGATGCGGGCGGTTCCTTGCTTCCCCATATTTCCATGTCTTTTTCTATCTTAGCGATGCCGCTCCTCAGGAACATCTCAGATGAGCGCATTCTGGTCTGGCACTCCAGCACCCTGCCCAGTTCATGGGGATTGCGGGCGTACATCTGCTGCATTTCATTGTCTTTTATGCTCTTCAGCCACATGAGGCCGAACTCAAGCACGCTCTTGTCCTTCCACTCGCCGCAGCATGTCTGCATTACACGGGTGGTGCCGCCCCACATTTCCTTCCATGTCACATAAGCATTCGGATCATCTGCCCGTCTGACGGGAGCCCAGATGCGGTCAAGTTCCGTGTTCAGCTGCTCTTCATCAATCTCACCGAGCGGGAACTCCCTGCAGTACTCCGCTGCCCTGTTGCCGGCATAGAATCCTGTGGAGCAGGCATATGAGCATCCTTCCATTCCGCAGGTAGCGCCGACAGCGTAGAGCCCTCTGACGTTGGACTCCAGGTTCCAGTCAACGACTATGTCGCCTCTTGAGAACTGTTCACTGCGCCACAGCTTCATCATACCGGGCTCTGCCCTGTGCCCCGGGCCGTTCCTTGTAGAATCCGGCTGCTCGATCGGTGCCCAGAGGAGATCCCTGTCGGGATTGAACCCGCTGCGTGTGTAATAGTCATAGATCGCGTATCTCGATTTTCCCTCATTTCCTATCATGACGCCCCAGATAAGGCGGCGCTCAGCCTCAGGCACATCAGAAAGATCCGCCCAGAACGGAAGCTTGTATTCTCCGCTCTTTATCTTCTCCGGTATATGAGGATCCAGCCTGCAGTCTTCCCTGTCGCCGTATTTCGGCGGAACATTCATCGGCCTGAACATCAGATCCTTGAAATCCTTTACTTCCTCTCCGGTGTACTTGTTGTACCAGGGAACCTTCTTGCCGTTATCATCGACCAGGGTGCACGGATACCAGGTATTTCCGCTGTTTCCGACGCCGAAGTTCGGCCATCCCATGGGATTTCTGCCCCCAAGCTTGCCGCCTCCGTCAAATCCGCTGATCTTAGCTCCTGCATTCAGAGCCATGATTATGCCCTCTCCGGTCTCGTTCGGATCCCAGAAATAGCTGCTGCCCGAAATCTCGGTTGAAAAGCACCATGCGCTGCTCACGCCGCCGGATCCGATAATGACAGTCTTGGCATGGAACACATAAGCCTCGCCGGTCTCAAGAGAGAAACCTACCGCGCCGACAACTCTGGCTCCCTGTTTGCCGCCTTCAGTCAGCAGCGCGGTCATCATGATCCTCTCATATATCTCAGCCCCGTATTTTCTGAGCCCGTCAAAGAGGGATGTTTTTATGTACTGCCCTCCACGAAGTCTTACAGTGGTAACCTTGGAATAATCAAAAGCCTTTAAGACACCCGTCGCCTCATCCAGCGCGGGCTGTCCTTCAAAGTCGCCGTCTTCGTCATAGATGGGCATGCCGAGGTCGGCCAGTTCCATGAGCGCCTCCCACGAACCTTTCATCGCTATGTAGAATTCGGGACCATGCCTTTTGCCGCACATGAATGTGCCTTTTTCCGCTATCTCTTCCGGTGTGAATGGATTGGAAGGGCTGTTGATCGTCATGTTCCAGTGATCCATTCCGGCACCGGCGTTTCCGCTGTGCTTAATTGGCGCCTTGTCCACTGCCGCAACTTTAAGCCCGCAGCGCGCTGCCGCGACTGCAGCACTTGCGCCTGCTGTTCCGCAGCCGATCACACAAACATCCACAGTTATGTGCCTGACCTGGCCGTATTTTACCGGATAAGGCCACCTTAGCACGCCTTCTGATATTCCTTTAAGATAATCCATGACTGATTCTCCTGTTCGCATATATTAATCACATTGTACCACATCCGTGACATTGGGAATAAAAAAAGACCGGACGGGTAGATCACCCGCCCGGCCATGTCACTTTTTAATAACGGCCGAAAGTACAGTTGGGAAAATGGCACGGTTTGCACTGCTGGCATAATCCTCCGTCTCCAAGCCTTATCAGGTCCTCCTTTGTCAGCCTGTCTCCGGTAAATATCTGCGGAAGCAGCACATCAAACATTGTTGTGGGAAGGCTGATCGCGGCTCCCGGTACACCAATGATGGAAACATTATCAAGATACGCAATGAGCGTCATGTTGCCCGGCTGTGCAGGAACCCCATATGACACAATCTCTGCCCCGAGACCGCGGACTGCAGTCGGAGTCAGGTCATCGGGATCCACAGACATTCCGCCTGTAAAGATCAGCAGGTCGGCGCCTTCCCTGATCAGACCTTCGGCTGCTTCTGTGATCATTTCCAGGTTATCATCACAAATGCGTATTCCTGTTATCTCTGACGGGAAGCGTTCGAGTTTCTTTTTTACTACAGGCTCGAACTTATCATGTATCCTTCCGCTGAATATCTCAGAGCCCGTTATTATCACTCCGGCTTTCAAGTGCTTATAAGGCCTGAGGTCAAATAGTTTCGCGTCTTTGCAAAGCTCCTCCGCGCGTATTATCTGCTCTTCCTTTGTTACAAGAGGAACTATGCGCATGGAAGCGAGGCGGTCACCCTCCTCTGCAGGATAGTGATCCGGCAGGGATGATATCTTAATATCACCGATGGCATTGATCTCACGCTGAAGATCTGTGTTGACACGGAAAAGACCCCTCCGCTTTGCCCGGAGAACCATCTTGCCTTCAGACGGACCTTCATATTCCGCCCCGGGGCAGGGTGCCATTGCTGCCATCCTGAGAGCGCAGTCATCCTCATGTATCTCCCCGGCGTTTTCCTCCCATACAAAGATGTTTTTCTTTCCTATGTCAAGCAGCTCAGGGATATCTCCTTCTGTTATGACATGTCCTTTTTTGAAAGCGGCTCCTTTAAAGCCATCCCTCATCGCAGTGATGTCATGACACAGTGTCATTCCTATCGCATCTTCAACTCTTACTTTTTTCATGCGGTTCCCTCCAAAATAAAAAATCTGCGCCCAATATATGAGCGCAGACTAATAAACAGATAATATATCCCATTTCCTTCTCAAACACGGAGTACCGCGCCGTTTCCGGCATTGCGGCATGGAAGCAGTCTGCGCTTCGTCCGGCAGGCCATGGCATCGGCTTTAGGCCCCCGGATTCAGAAATGTAGTTTTAATTATGATATCATCTGCAAGTTCAGTTCACAACTGTTTTTCCACTATCTTTCCTGTCTTACTGTCCCTTCTGAACTTTTTGAAGAATTCCCAGCCTATCTCTGCCCAGCAGATGTATGGCCAATGCGGAGCATTGTCCACAGCGACATATCTGAATGCATGTATCCCATCGCGGTTCCATATGTCTGAAACATAATGCTTACGGCCGCGGATCATCAGTATGCTGTCTTTATCGCCATAGAAACCGAGCACCTTATGGAGTTCTGTATCCGCATTTTCCGCATATCCGGTGCAGATATCTATGTCCCTTGGCTCACATCCTAACAGATCCAGCCTGAGGTTAATGCGGTTTGCCGCCCATCTTGGAATATCTTCACCCGG
>SVDE01000176.1 GCA_015057955.1 Lachnospiraceae bacterium
ATTGAGTTCCGATATGTAATGAGCCTGCTTGTCAGAGACGTATCTGATTTTATGACGCCGGAGGAGCGTGCGATGGATCCTAAAGAAGGCATTCGTCGTTATTGCAGGCGTCTGGCTGGTATTTATATAAGCGAAGAAGCAATCGGCGGCCTGCCCATCAATATGGACGGCTTTCGTCTCTTTGATGCAGAACATCGCAGCTCTCGCCCGCTGTGTCTGGCAGGTGATCCTGACTGGAATTATCTGGTCTGTTCACGTTATGACTACGGACAGATATGGGATGTGGTCAATTCCAGGCCCTGGAATTATGACGACTTCATCCCAAACAGGTATTATAAGGAATTTCTGATCACTTATCTGATCAATTCTCTCAGAAATCTTTTCTGTCAGTGGTATCAGGATGGAATGGTCATTCCACCGGAGATGATGGCAGAGCTTGGTACGCAGATAGCGTTCAGCGGCATAGAAAGCCTTGATGCCTATATTGAAGAAAACGCAATGGCAGCCGGATAATCACATTCAAATCATATTATTTGTGTGTCAGCAGCATCAGAGAGATGCGGGGCAGCACGGCTAATCTGAGCTGCCCCTGAGAGAGAAATATGCAACAAGTCGGTTGAAGCAGTCAAAACAGAAATCCCTCCAACGCTGAGAGAGTCTTAGTTCCTATGCGGAACAAGTTTAAAACAGCAAATGGGGGCTATTACACAGTCGAAGTGTGACAGCCCCTCAAATTCAGATATTCTTATTTTTCAATCGCTTTGAAAGCAGCTGCCTGAGCAGTCATTCCTCTCTCTGAAGCAAGTCTCTCGATTGAGGAAGCGCCGAAGAATCCGTCGATTTCCGGAACATTTTTGATTACATATTCTGCATCTTCAGGATCTGCAATCGGTCCGCCATGGCAGATTACCATGATGTCCGGATTGACCTCCCTGCCTGCAGCAATGATCTCGCGGATCTTCACACAGCAATCGTCAAGTGTAACAGCTGTTTCTGCTCCGATTGATCCCTTAGTGGTCAGTCCCATATGAGCTACAAGGATATCTGCACCAGCCTCTGCCATTGCTTTAGCCTGATCCGGATCAAATACATACGGGCATGTCAGCATGTCAAGCTTATGAGCTTCTCTGATCATCTCTACTTCAAGGCCATAGCCCATTCCAGTTTCCTCCAGATTTGCTCTGAACTTTCCGTCAATAAGACCAACTGTAGGGAAATTCTGAACACCGTTGAAGCCCTGGTCCTTAAGCTGTTTGAGGAAGATATCCATTACTCTGAACGGATCTGTTCCGCATACACCGGCGAGTACAGGGGTTTTCTTTACGATTGGAAGAACTTCCTGCCCCATCTCCTGGACGATCTTATTTGCATCGCCATATGCAAGCAGTCCGGAAAGTGACCCTCTTCCTGCCATACGGAAGCGTCCGGAGTTATAGATTATCAGCATATCTACATCCGCTGCCTCACTGCATTTAGCTGTGATCCCTGTTCCAGCGCCAACACCTACAAGAATCTTGCCGTTTGCTACTTCAGCTTTGAAATTGTCCATTATCTCCTGTCTTGTACTTCTAAGCATCTTTCCGTCCTCCTGTATTATTTGTTGTTCTCTATAAGATTTATCAGTTTTTCCGCAGCTGTTTCTGCGAATTCTTTGTCATTAATGTTGCAATTGCAGCTTGTGATCCTTACAAGCGGGTTGGTTATTCCTGACTTAATGGTTTCAAAAAGGATCTCTCGCTCCTTTGGCCCATCAAATGGCTGTCCCTCAGCATCTATCATGGATACTCCCTTGCACGGCAGCATCACATCCATATTTGTTTCTGCCTTGTTCCATTTTTCTGCCAGAACTTTACCAATCTTAGCATTTTCCGGCTCGGTAGTTCTCATGAGTGTAACAGTCGGATTATGCTTATACAGATTCCTTCCTGAGAACTTCTCCGGAACAGTATCGATTGGTCCAAAGTTGACCATATCACACGCTCCGACTGATACGACCTGTGGAATTCTGTTACGGATTGCAGCCTCGCACCTGTCAGGACCTGCCGCAAGAACACCGCCAACAAGTTCATCGCACCATTCGGTGGTTGTAAGATCCAGAACTCCGGAAAAGAACCCTGCATCTATCAATGCCTCCATTGTTTTGCCTCCGGTTCCGGTAGCATGGAATACAAGCACCTCATAGCCTCTGTCCTCGAGATATGCCTTTGCCTGATCCACACAAGGTGTCGTTACGCCAAACATTGTTGCTGCAATCAGAGGCTTTTCTTCAGTCGTATCAGGTTTAAGTTCTTCCTTGAGGCCAACCATTCCCGCAATAGCCAGAACTGCATTTCTGAATATCATCTTCGATATTTTATTCAACCCGGCAACATCGACTATAGAAGGCATCATTACAATGTCGCTGGTTCCAACATATTGGGAAACGTTGCCCGATGCCATAGTAGACACCATTACTTTAGGCACTCCTATAGGAAGCGCTCTCATTGCAGGTGTTACCAGAGATGTTCCGCCTGATCCTCCGAATGATATGATGCCGTCAAATTTGCCCTGTGCATATAGCTTAGGTACCAGCACCTGCATTCCTTTGGAGAGAGCCTCTGTAGCCATTGCTCTGTCCCTGCGTTCAACGATAGCCTTGATGTCGTACCCAGCTGCAGACGCAATCTCATCATTATTTACGTCTACATCAAACGCAGGAGTGAAAACACCTGTATGAATCATGAATGGTTTAAGTCCAAGCTCTTCTACCAGCCCTTTGACATATAAGAATTCTGCACCCTTAGTATCAAAGGTACCGGCAATTGCGATGGTTTTCATACTGCACTCCTTTCCGAAACTTGTGATTGCTTTGCCTGGCCAGGCTGTCTACTTAAAAAGAGGTGGAATCCATCTTTGATGATGCAATTCTACCTCTTGTCAGTTAACAATTATATGTGTATATGTTCTCTATTCTTGTGTATTTTTTGGTTATATACTTGTTTACTATCTTTTTTACATGTGTTTTTTGTTGTTTATGAATTGTTCTTTCTATATTCTGCGGGTGACTGTCCACAATACTTTTTGAACATTTTAGAGAACTGGGCGTAATCAGTATATCCAACATTGCCGGCGACCTGCGTGCAGCTGTCGTTTGTGTTCCTCAGCAGTTCCTTTGCTCTTTCCATTCTGTAGTGTATTAGATATTCTGAAAAAGTTTGTCCTGTATCACTTTTAAATCTTGTGCTGAGATATGCTGGTGTTATATGCATCACGATAGCCATGCTGCCAAGTGTTATCTCGTTCATATAATGGCGTTCAATGAATTCTTTAACAAATACCGTATAGTCTCCGGGATTCCAGCCCCCTTTCATTGCTTTTGCCATAAGAGCGTCCAGCTCCTCATTACCACTGTTTTTGAATGAAAGAGTTGTTTCGTAAACCGCTTTTTCTATAGGTATTCTGTCAAAAGTCGATCCACCTATATATCCCTGGCATCCTGTTTCCTTGTACATATACAACATGTCCTTTGGTGTATTTGCCGGTCCTGCATATATCATACGTATCACCTCAGGGTTCAAAGCTGAGCATTGTCTGAATATATCAGCAGCCATTTTTCTTGCATATTCAATCGACATATATTTTTTTGCACCCAGGTATCCCCCTCTTGTGAGCCCAAGGTGAACGCATATTATATCTGCACCTGCACTCGTCATTTTAACGGCTTCATCCCCAGTTGTAACAAAAGCAATCGTTGCAAGGCCTACAAATCGGGCAACCTTTATTGCTTCAATTTCTCTTTCAAAACAGTTTCCTTCCTCTTCGAGGGCAATTCTGAACTGCCCATCGATCAGACTCATAGTTGGAAAATTTACAATCCCCGTAAAGCCTTTCGATTTGATGTCTTTAAGGTACTCATAAAGATTTAGTTCAGGATCGCTGGCAAACAAGCCAAAGAACAGTGGCGTATCTCCTGTTATTGGAAGCAGTTCGTGTATCCCCATGTCCATAACTATTTCATTATTATTGCCATACGAAAAATAGCTGGCATATGAGCTCCTACCCATTATCCTGTATTTTCCGGCACTCAGGGCAAGTAAAAAGTCCGCCCCACCAGCAGCCGCATATTTTGCCGTCATTCCCGAGCCTACAGCTGCTCCTATGATATGGCCATTAATGTCTATCTGAGCATGCAGCAACTCAAGCAATTCAGTACGTTCCATCACAATACCTCGCTGTGGTTATCGTTAGTTAAAATGACTATATTTATTTACATAATGACTTTATTAAAGGCTACTTCAGGAGTCAGTTTTCTCCTTCCACTCTTCTGAACATTCCTTGCTGCAGAATTTGTCCCTATGTCTTCTGGCTATAAAGGCTTTGCCGCAGTTTTTACACATTCTGATTGGCCTGAAATCGTCTGTCAGCATCATACTCACCATGAGCTGTATTCCCTGAAGCAATGAATTGAAATTCCAGACAAGATAAGGCCTGTCATCCATAAGCCCGATATGGTATGTCGGAGTCAGACCATCAAACGCCGCCATACTTTGCTTGTGGAATTCCTTCTGTTTTTCCGTAAACCCGTCCTTATCTTCGTAATAGAAGAATATGACCATGAGATTAAATGCCCAGTCCTTAAACTGTTCTTCCATCCAATCCAGCCTCTCCGCATATTCACGCTGAAA
>SVDE01000054.1 GCA_015057955.1 Lachnospiraceae bacterium
ACCGAGATCTGTGAAGGACCTCTTGTAGAGTACAGCGGTCCTCCGCTCGGAATGTTCAAGCTCAATACAGCTGTCAAGATGTGCATCATGACAACGCTGTTCACATTCCTCTTCTTCGGAGGCATCAATGTCGGCATTCCTGTTTATGCTCTGAATGTGCTCGTTAACGCGATCATTGTTGTAGCCATAGACGTAGTTGTTACGATAATCTGCATGTCGCTCGTAAATGCGGTCTGCGCCCGCCTCAAAGTTGAGCGTCTGTTTAAATTCTACTGGACGATAGTAACAGGTCTGGCACTTATCAGCCTGATACTTGTATGGATCGGTCTGTAAAGGGAGGTTGAGAAAATGTTTAAAAAATTAGTAGCGAACAGCGTTTCAAAATCCCCGTGGATCTTCCATATGAATGCCGGCTCCTGCAACGGATGCGACATTGAGCTGGTAGCTGTCCTGACACCCAGATTCGATGCTGAACGTTTCGGGTTCAAGCTCGCAGGCACACCCAAACATGCAGACATCGTTGTGATCACCGGACCCATAACAAGCCAGTCAAAAGACAGGCTCGTGCGTACACTCGAACAGGTGCCCGAACCCAAAGTAGTGGTTTCCATGGGTTCATGCCCTCAGTCCGGAAATGTTTTCAAGGGAAGCTATTCAATAGAAGGCCCGCTTGAAAAATACGTTCATGTCGATGTAACGATCGCCGGATGCGCACCCAAGCCGGAGGCAGTCATTGAGGGATTATACCAGGCAACTCAGATACTTAAGGAGAAACGCCTTAAAATGGCAAACGGCGAGTATCCCGCAAAAGTGGTAGATGCTGAAAAGAGTAAGGAGGTCTCAGAATGAAATTTCCATATCTAAAAGAAGCAACCAAAAATCTCTTTTCAAAGCCCAGCACTGTTGAGTATCCCTTCAAGGTCAAGGAGGCTCCCGCAAAGCCTAACTACAGGGGACGCATATCTTATGATCCTGAAAAGTGCATCAACTGCGGAAACTGCATAAGGGTATGCTGCCCTTCGGCGATAACCGTGATTACGGAAGATGTTCCCGGCGGCCAGAACATTACATATGAGTTTGACCTCAAGTCGTGCACGTTCTGCGCAACCTGCCAGGACTTCTGCGAGGAGGGAGCAATAGTCCTTACGGAAGATTACCACATGGTTGATACCGATCCGGCCAAGCTTGTCGTAAGAGGCACAAAGTTCAAAGAGAAGACAGACGACGTCCTCGGATGCAACGGAGACTGTATCTACTGTACCATCTGCGCACGCAACTGTCCTCATGGCGCGCTTACTGTTGACAGGGCCTCCAAAGTCTGGGAGATCGACTATGAGAAGTGCGTACAGTGCGGCATATGCGTAGGCAAATGTCCTAAGAAAGCACTCAGCTTCATGCCGAAGGAACAGGCAGAGCAGTATAAGGCTGAAAAAGAGCAGGCAAAGGCCAAAGCTGCTGAAGAGGAAGCTGCTGCAAAGGCAGAAGCTGAAGACAAGGCTGATGCCGACGATCAGAAGCTCACCTGCAGCGAAGATTGTATCTACTGCACGCTTTGCGCACGCAACTGCCCTCAGGAAGCCATCAAGGTTGACAGGGCTGCAAAGACCTGGGAAGTTGATCATGATAAATGTATCAAATGTGGTCTCTGCGTAGAGAAATGTCCGAAGAAAGCGCTGAGCTTTAAATAATTACCATTAACGAAAGAAGCCTGCCGTACAGCAGGCTTCTTTTTTTGCCGTTAGGGGGCGGTTTGCCCCCTAACGGCACTATAATTTACATTATATGGCTGAAACTCCGGCGCTAGGGGACACTTTAGATGAAAAATTAGCCGCTAGGGGGCAAAAACTGCCCCCTAGCGCCAGGTTTTTGATTGAACAGCGCCGGGAAAATGGCCGTTGGGGGGCAAACCGCCCCCTAATGCCGGGAACTGTAGCAGCGTAATATTAACCGCAGCGCAATAAAAGAAGGCTGTCGCGATCATCTTATCGCGACAGCCTCTTACTAAGAATATGCCGTCCGGCATATAAAGAAAGACCTGCTTTAATAAAGCGGTTCAAAATATACGCCAAACGGAGCTAAAACAGACCGCAGATAAAGCAGGTCCATCATTCCACGGGAAAAGAAATAACTGAAGCAGGAATGAGAAGCAGAGATCAGTTTTTAGGATGACGTGTAGGTATGGAAGAAAACCAGTTTGACTTTAACAATTCCTGGGCAGTCTTTTGCAAATGGGAAACAGTTTTTTCAAGTTCCCCGACCGATTCGATCAGAGCATTATATTTTTGCCGGACTGCAATGTAATCTGATGATTCGGCAGTGTGCTCTTTTAAAAAATCAGAGAGTGACAGATCAAATGCTGCCGCGATCTTGTCTGCAGTTTCAAGAGAGACTCCCTTTTTCCCCAGTTCTATTTCACTGATATACTTCGGAGACAGCCCAGCTTTTTCAGCTAATCTGGCCTGACTTAGATTAAACTGTTTGCGAATCTGCCGGACACGTGTCCCAAATAGAATAGAAGAGCTCAAAATGGTAAACCTCCGGATGGATAAAATAACCATCCGAAAATATCATATATCGGAAAGCAAATAAAAAAAACAAACTATAGCAGGAATTTGATGAAAAAATAATTCCGCTGTGAGCAGAATTGCAAGATCAACCGGTCATCCGGCGTGTATTCTCCCGGTTCTATCTTTCTGCTTACCAAACTACCTCACGGATGGCCAGGGCTTTCTGACAATCCCGGCTCCATAAAAAGAAGAGACAGGATCTATCCTGCCTCTTCTTTATCATTTTATCGGAATATGTTTCTTATTTGAAGAATCTGTCAAGGAAGCCCTTAAGAGCTTTTCCATGTCTTGCCTCGTCGCGTGCCATTTCATGAACTGTGTCATGGATAGCGTCGAGGTTATTCTTCTTAGCGCAGAGTGCAAGGTCAACCTTAGAAGCTGTAGCACCGAACTCGCAGTCAACTCTCCATGCAAGGTTATCCTTGGTAGTAGCCTTCATGTTGGGCTCAAGATCCTCGCCTAAGAGCTCAGCAAATTTTGCTGCATGTTCAGCCTCTTCATAAGCGGCCTTCTCCCAATAGAGACCGATCTCCGGATATCCCTCTCTGTGAGCGATACGGGCCATACACAGATACATTCCTACTTCTGAGCATTCACCGTTAAAGTTTGCAACGAGCTGCTCGTAAATGAACTGTTTATCTTCAGCTGAGATATCAGGATTGTTCTTAACTGTCTTAGCGTAAATACCGTACTCATGCTCAGCAGCGAGTTTCTGCTCGCCTTCCATCTTTTTGAATTTCTCCCCAGGGATGTGGCATGCAGGACATTCAGCAGGGGGATTGTCTCCCTCATAAACATAACCACAAACAGGACATACCCATTTAGCCATAATTAAATCCTCCTTCGGTTTATTCTTGGTCATTCGAAAGTCAGTATTCTCTCTCAGACTAGATATGATTATATCATAAATCCAGTATAAGCAAATGTATATTTTGTGTCCTCAAAGCGCAATAGTTTGATTTTTGCCTGCCTTATGATATAATTCTCCCCATGAAAACTCTGGTCATCCTTGCCGGCGGGAAAAGTTCCCGCATGGGACAGGATAAGGTACTGTTAGAGACCCATGGCAGAACGTTCATCGAGCACATTTTTTTAAATGCACTCGAGTTTTTTGAGCGCATAATTATATCAACAGACAGTCCTGATCATGCCGATATCATAAAAAGACTTCCGGCATTTGCGGGAAGAGAGCCGGAGACAGTAGCGGATATTTATAAGGAGGCAGGACCGATAGGGGGTCTCAGATCGGTATTTGAAACCTGCGATGTCAGCCGCTTTGCGATAATCCCTGTTGATGTGCCGTTCGCCGACATGAGAGTACTCGAAGCACTTTATGACAGATGCTCAAAAAAAGCAGCATTCCTGAAGATCAAAGAGAAAATGCCTGAGCCTCTGATAGCAGCATATGACCGCTCTTCATATGAGAAGATCAGGGCAGCACAGGAAGCAGGTCTCAACAAGATCCGCAGAGTATTTGCTGAAGAAGACCTTGACATAGTGACAGATGGAGGGTTGAAAGCACAGATCCCTTTCCTGAAAGACCTTGATTTTGAAAAGGCATTCAGGAATTGCAACACACCTGAAGAATACAAAGATATATTGCTGGAGAATAAATGATCAGAAAACTTCTTGCATTAATAGGCCTCACATTTGCATGCGTTTGCGCGTTCGCTGTCATAACGCTTGCAGATACGGTCGACATAGACGTTGAAAGTTCAGACGGATATGACGCTTCCTGCCTGAGCGATGATGACTACTACACAACGGATTATTACAGGACCGACACCGTTCTTACCGTAACATCTGAAACTCCCATGGAATACCTTTATATCATGTGGGATTCAAAGCCCGGTGAATGGACACTGACGGTAAACGGGTCAGACACAACCTGCGGAAAGAATAATTTCCTTCATGAACTTGTTAAGCTTCCGCAGGCAACAAAAGAAGCAAAGATAAAAATAAAGGAAGACCGGACCTACGTTGCGGACATCTACGGCATTGCCGGAAGCATCCCGTCATGGGTTCAGGACTGGCAGACCCCTTATGATAAGGCAGACATTCTTGTCGTGTCAGCTCATTCAGATGATGAGATCCTGTTCATGGGAGGTCTGATCGCAACCTACGTCAATGGCGGAAATAATCGTGTACAGGTTGCATATCTGTGCGATCTGGGCCTTACGGAAAGATACAGGCAGCATGAGCAGCTCAACGGGTTGTGGAAGATAGGTATCAGGCATTATCCTCAACTTGGAGAGTTTATTGATGATTTGCTTGAAGATGACATAGAAGGCACCTACGGGCTTTTGGGCGGCTATGATAAAGTTATGGAATACATGACAAGGACCATAAGGCGGTTTAAGCCTCAGGTTGTTGTCACACATGATTTTGATGGTGAATATGGTCATCCGGAGCACCAGATAGTTGCCGAGACTGTTGCGGATTCGCTTGAGATAACAAATGATGCCTCTAAATACAGCGAGTCAGCGACTGAATATGGAACATGGGATGTGCCAAAGGCATATTTCCATCTGTATGATGGGAATCAGATAGAACTGAACCTCAGGATCCCACTTGATGACTTTGGCGGAAAAACTGCAGTTGAGATGGCAGCTGAAGCGTATCTGGAGCATAATTCCCAGCAGTGGATGTGGTTTTATGTAAGTGACGGATATGATGAAAATGGAAATGTCGATAATTCGGATGACAGGATATCCAGGATCGACTGCTCTCTGTTTGGGCTTTACAGGACGAAAGTAGGTGCTGATACCGGCAATGACATAATGGAGCACATAACTCCATACGATGTTCAGGACGCACAGGCAGCAGCTGCCCAGACAACAGAGACTACAGAACCTGAAACAGATGAGAAGGGTGAAACGATAGAGACCACAGCACCGCCGGAGACAGAACCGGACGGGTCTACAGTCCCGACTACTGCTCCTACTAAGCCGGAAGGCAACAAAACAGGCAGCGCGATAAGGACAATACTGATCATCATCGCGATAGTAGTAGGCGTACTGATCATCCTGCTCGTGATCCTTCTGATTGCAGCAGCCATTAAGAGGAAGAAAGAAAGAGAACGCAGAAGAAGACGAGCTGCACAGAGAAAGAGACAGCAGCAGCTGCAGCAGCAGAACAGACAGAGAAGACAATGAAAACAGCTATAATAATGCCGGTACTCAATCCGGATCATAAAATGACAGATTTCCTTGACAGTCTGCTTGAAGCGGGCTTTAAGGACATCATAATAGTCAATGACGGCAGCAAGGCAGAAACTGTCCATCATTTTGAAGAAGCGGCAAAGCACCCGGAAGTCACAGTCCTGACCCATGAAGTAAACAGGGGAAAGGGAGCAGGACTCAAGACCGCGTTTTCTTACCTTGCCGCAAACAGACCGGACATTGACGGAGCGGTAACGGTTGACGGAGACGGGCAGCATGATGTCAACAGCATAAACAACTGCCTGGCAAAATTTGAGACGGACCCTCATGCAATGGTCATAGGAGGCAGGGATTTTGACGATCCGAGCGTTCCTCCCAGGAGCAAGGCCGGAAATAAGATATCAAGAGTAGTTTACAGATTTGCCTGCGGCATAAAGCTGAATGACACGCAGACCGGTCTCAGAGTGATACCTGCGGAGTATTTTGAGAAGTTCTCCACCCTCAAGGGAGACAGGTATGAGTATGAGACAAACATGCTCATAGCGCTCGTCAACATGAACATCCCTTATACGGAAGTTCCGATCAAGACAATATACATCGATGATAATGCATCATCGCACTTCAATACATTTAAAGATTCTTTTAAGATCTATAAGCTTGTCCTTGCAAACTTTTTTAAGTTCATTCTTGCATCCATTTCAAGCTGGCTGGTCGACATAGGATTTTTCGCCCTTACAGGGCTGATCCTGGACAAGTTTTTCCCCGCAGTCTCAACAGGATATCTGCATTTACTGTACGATGTAAGCCTTAGGGTTATCATCTGCACGGTTGTTGCAAGGGTGATCTCGTCCTTCTTCAACTTCATGATCAACAGAAAAACTGTATTCAAGTCCACAGATAATTTCGGAAGTACTGTTGGAAGATACTATATCCTTGCAGTATGCCAGCTCCTGGCATCCATGCTCCTGGTAGATCTGTTCGCGGATAAGCTCCTGGGAATTAAAGGAGCGTTGCAGACAGTGGTCAAATGCGTTGTGGACTTGATACTGTTCCTGGTGAGCTACAATATCCAGCGCAAATGGGTATTTAAGAATAAGAAAGCCTGACGGCAGGAGATATAAATGACACAGAGAAGATCCAGTGCTAACAGCAGAAGAAGAAAGAGGAGAAGACAGGTCATTATCAGGCGGATCATTCTGATCGCTGTAATAGTGATAGTGTTCGGACTTGCCGTGTTCATCATCGCAAGAGCTCTTTCCGCAAAGAACAATCCGAAGCCTTCACAGCAGGCCGGTACAGGAGAAACTCAGACTGAAACCACGACGGTCAATCCCAAGACCGGATATGCCCCCGGCCCTCCTTCACCTGCATTTGAGGGCACTGCGACAATAGGAGCAACGGGAGATATCCTTCTGCATGATTCGGTGCTTAACGGCGCATACAATGGGGACGGCGAATATGACTTCTCAGAGTCATTTAAGGATGTTGCTCCATACTGGTCCGCGCTTGATTATATGATCGTGAACCTGGAAGTGCCCTGCGGCGGAGATGATGATCCGACAGGTTATCCGGTGTTTGATGCCCCGGATTCCATTGTGACCGACCTCAAAGAGGCCGGTGTCGACATGTGCCTTACTGCAACAAATCACACTTATGACTGCGGAAGCATGGGCTTCTCCCACACGCAGGAAGTCCTGCGTGCGGAGAACATGGACTATACGGGCACCCGCCTGGATGAAAATGAAAGCTATGTCGTTGTAAAGGACATTAACGGCATCCGGTTCGGATTTGTATGCTATACATATGACACGAGAAAAGATCCGTCCGACTGGAAATCACTTAACGGCATAGAGATGAACGATTCAGATGTCAATCTGATCAACTCTTTCTGCTATTCAGACCTTGATTCATTTTACAGTTCTGTAAATGACAATCTCAGGGAAATGGAATCGAAAGACTGCGATGTTACCGTAGTGTTCGTACATTGGGGTGAAGAGTACATGGATTACCCCACTGATTATCAGGAGGAGATGGCACAGGAGATGTGCAACATGGGAGTTGATGTCATAATCGGCGGACATCCCCATGTGATCCAGGAATTTGACGTGCTGACCAGTGACAGCGGCAATACTACATACTGCCTGTATTCAATGGGAAATGCAATTTCCAGCCAGAGAAAAGAGATCATGGTACCGGAAGAGCCCCGCGGATATACTGAAGACGGCCTTGTCATGGAATTCACATTTTCGAAGCTTAATAACGGCAAAGTAAAGCTTACAGATGTATATGTGCTTCCAACATGGGTGGAAATAGGCGGCGGAGTGTATTACATAGATCCTCTTGACAGCATGACGGACAGTTCATCATGGCCTGTCGGAAGCATGTATGAGGCTGTTGATTCTTATAACAGGACTCTTGAGCGTATAGGAGAAGCATATCCGGCCCTCAGGAAGGAACTTGGCATGCCGGAAGTGCCTGCTCAGGTGGAGTAACATTCTCTTGTATTTTTCAGGATGTAAATGGTAGACTATCATTAAGTAAAAGACGGAGCCCGGCTCCGGCACAGAGGAAACGTGAAAGGGGTTGTTCAAAATGGTTTATAAGACATTTGACGAGATCATCGAAAGAAAACTGAAAGGCAACACAAAGGTCAGCCGTATCGTAGTAGCTGCAGCTGCTGACGAGCATTCACTCCAGGCTGTAAAGCAGGCAGCGGACCAGGGCCTTGTTAAGCCCGTACTGGTTGGCGACAAGCCTGAGATCTTAAGGATCTTAAAAGAGATCGGAATGGAAGTTCCGGATGAGGACATCTATGATGTACCTGATCTTACAGAGGCAGCACAGAAAGCTGTAGCTCTCATCAACGAGGGCAAGGGCGACTTCCTCATGAAGGGACATGTTGATTCCAGCATTTACCTTCGTGCAGTTGTTAATAAAGAGACCGGTCTCGGCAAGGGCGGACTTATGAGCCACTTCGCGATCTTTGAGGCTCCTTCAGCTTATCATAAACTCATTGCTCCGGTTGACGGCGGAATGGTCCCATATCCGAATCTTGAGCAGAAGAAACAGATCATCCAGAACACAGTTGACGCGATGATCGCTCTCGGCTATGACTGCCCTAAGGTCGGATGCCTTGCCTGCAAGGAAAAGGTTGATCCCAAGATGCAGGAGACCATCGACGGCGATGAGCTTAAGAAGATGAACCAGCGCGGTGAGATCACAAACTGCATAGTTGAAGGCCCGATCCAGTTTGACTGCGCTACAGACATCGAGATCGCTAAAGACAAAGGTTATGAGTCACCTTGCGCAGGAGACTGCGATGTACTTCTTGCTGTTAACATCCATCAGGGCAATTCACTCGGAAAGATGCTCGCGGGATTCTGCCATGCTAAGATGGGCGGATTCATCGTCGGCGCAAAGTGCCCTGTCATCATGACCTCAAGAAGCTCAACAGCAGAAGAGAAATACCTTTCTATCTGCCTTGCAGCAGCAGCTTCACTGTAAGCAAACTGATCAGTCAATAGAAGACATAAGAGGCTTCCGCATGCGGAGGCCTCTTTTTTTGCGGTTCAGACACAGAAAATTCAGAATATGTTTGTTGACGAAATACCAACCGGGGATTATTATCGTACCAACTTGAAGTTGGTTTTCAGGGCCCGAAAATCATGCTTTATCCCAATTCAATTTCTTTATTTTTTTCTGCAGGATTGGTTGTAAGGGCAGACCGTTTACATTATCGTCTGACCTGGCAGCGGCCCCGGGCGGGGACCGCAACAAAGAAACGGAGGATAAAATATGAAGTTCAATGATTATATGAAAATGTCCAGAGAACGCAGGTTCCTTACTCAGGAGGAAGCAGCAACCGCGCTCGGAGTATCAACAACATCTGTCCAGAAATGGGAGAAGGATACTCTTCCGGACAAGAGCATGTGGGCACAGATCATCAGTGTTTACAAGCTTGACAAGAGTGAGTTTCTCATGAATTACGGAGAGTCAGCGATCCCGAGAGCAGAAATAAGTGAAGGGTCACCGGATTCGGAGTTCCCCGAGTTTCTCATCCCAGAGGAAAAGCTTGCCGCAGTTAAAGAGCTTGTACTCACAAAGGATGAACAGGAGCTCCTTGGTCTCGAGGCGCTGTATCAGTCAAATTCCTACAAAGTGAACGGAAGCCTTGGCATCTTCTCGCTGTCACCTCACGAGAACAGCATCGGCCTTCCCTATGAGTATGTTAAGGGGAAAGGAGCTTTCCGTGTAATGGCTCTTCATGATTCGCTTTCTAAGAAACTCTCGGATTACAGGGAGTATGTGATTGGCCAGATAAAGAAGGATCCTGAAACCGTATTTAATATCAATAACTGCTCAAAGGAGCAGCTCCTTGACCTCTTCAGATGCATTTCCTACGGAAGCGGCCGCCAGCAGAAGAACCTGTATGAAAGCCTGGCTTACGACCTGGAGGAACTCAGATTCATAGATGAATCCGAAAAGCCTGTTGTGGTATCCAGATACAATCCCAAGAGCCGTACTGTTCTGGGAGACAAGTGGGAAAATGAGAAGAATTATTCCCGCATTGCAAAGGTCAGCAGCGCATTCCTCGAGATCATTGAACGCGAAAGCGAAGATGAGGATTATGTTGCGATGAAGGAACAGTATGAAAAGGACATTGCCTTCTACATAGAGCATCAGAACATGATGGATCATGAACCCGCGAAACCGCCTTATTACGGATATAAGGAAGCTGTCATAACAGAAGCGGGACAGAAGTTCCTGGAGTGGGCAAAAGACATTGATCTCTGATAAGATGCGCCCCCTGAGCAGAAGCTGCAGGGGGCGTTTTTTACATTAAACCGAAGTGCTCTAAAAAGTCGATATATTCATTTTCCCGGCTCTGGCAAAAATAGAGCATGGGATTTTCATATATGTAGTTATTTCTCGAGCAGAACTCGAGGTATTCCTGTTCATTATCCTGGCAGAAATAGAACATTGCGTCTCTGTGGCTGTCGTCATAGATATCCATTTTTATTTATCCCTTTCCCAATCGTTAATTAAATTATAATTGCGGATACGCTATATTTCAATGCCAAGCCTTCGTTCCGGCAACTGGGGAACGATTCAGGTAATTGTCATAACTCATGAGGTTGCGGTAGCGCAGATGATAACGGACTCTTCCCGTGAATATCGCAGCGAAGGGACCTTTCAGCCTGGCGATCGGCCCTAAGTGATGATCCGGCTGGATGAAGACAATGGGCAGACCTGTTCCCTGACAGAACGGGGCCACGTCAAAGCTTGCACAGAAACATAGTTTCGCCGAGGCCCTCTTTACAGTACGCGCGATATCTTTTGCTGAAGAGTGGCAGTCAAGGCTGCAGCAGACGGCGCCGATCTTTTCTATGGCGCCGTACAGGTAAACGCGCTCAGGTATCTGAGGAAGAGACACCAGGACCGCATCACCGGGTCCGATGCCAAACCCCTTCAGCGCACGGACATTCTGATCCGTCCAATATAAAATATCGTCATTATTATTCATTCAGTCCTCCGATCGGAGCGTATCCTGTAAAACTGTATCATGATTATAAACAAAAATGACGCTGTGTGTGAAGAGAATGCCATGTTTTTACTGCGCGTTTATTGAATCTTTTTATGTGTTTGTGATAGAATAACTCCGTTGTTTTGGTTTAAGGAAGACAGATTTTCGAGGGGTTAAAATGAAGATCGGTTTTGATAATGAGAAATATCTGAAGATGCAGTCCGAGCACATCAGGGAGCGCATCAGCCACTTCGGCGGCAAGTTATATCTGGAGTTTGGCGGGAAACTGCTGGATGACATGCACGCATCAAGAGTGCTTCCGGGATTCAAGGAAGACAGTAAGCTCCAGATGCTCCTTCAGCTTAAGGACCAGGCTGAGATGATCATGACAGTCAGCGCTGAAGACATCGTAAACAACAAGATCAGGGGAGATCTCGGTATCGGATATGATGACGATGTCATCAGGCTCATTCGCGAATACAGAGGAAAGGGGTTATATGTCAGCAGCGTTGTCATCGCAAAGTATACTCCTGCCCACAGCGTTGAAGTATTCCAGCAGAAACTGGAAAAAGAAAATATCAAGGTATATCACCACTTCTTTATCCCGGGATATCCCACAGACATAAACACAGTCATCAGTCCTGACGGATATGGCAAGAATGATTATGTTGAAACCACGAGGCCGCTCATAATAGTAACCGCTCCGGGACCGGGTTCCGGCAAGATGAGCACCTGCCTGTCTCAGGTATATAACGAGCATCAGAGAGGCGTCGCAGCCGGATATGCAAAGTTTGAGACATTCCCGATATGGAATCTCCCGCTCAATCATCCGGTAAACCTTGCTTATGAAGCTGCAACCGCTGACCTGAACGACATAAACATGATAGACCCGTACCATCTGAAAGCGTACGGTGTAACAACCGTCAATTATAACAGGGACATTGAGATCTTCCCTGTTCTCAGGAGCATGTTTGAAGGCATTTACGGATCATGCCCTTATGCTTCTCCCACCGACATGGGCGTCAACATGGCGGGCAACTGCATCATAGATGATGACATCTGCCGTGAGGCAGGAGATCAGGAGATCATCAGGAGGTATTTCCAGGCAGCAGTCGGAATCGCAGAAGGCACAAAAAGCGAGTCTGAGCTCAGTAAGATCAAGATACTTATGAATCAGGAAGGGCTCAATCCTGAAGACAGAAAGGTGGTAGCCGCCGCAAGACAGATCGAAAAGGAAACCGGTGCCGTTGCCACGGCAATGGAGCTTGAAGACGGAACGATAATACCGGGACATACCGGAGACATCATGGGACCTTCAGCGGTCTGTCTGATAAAGGCACTCAGATTCCTTGCCGGCATTCCTGAAGGAAAGAAGATACTTCCGTCAGAATCCCTGATCCCGATAAACAGGCTTAAGACAATGTATCTGGGCAGCAAGAACCCGCTGCTCCATCCGGATGAGATGCTTCTTGCTCTTTCAATTGCTTCAACAACAGAGGAAGATGCCCAAAAGACGCTTCAGCAGCTTCCGAAGCTCAGAGGATGCCAGGTACATACAACAGCAAGATTGTCTGCAACTGACAGAAGGACATTTAAAAAGCTCGGATGCGATCTCACATACGAGCCTAAAGAGATCTGATATTTTAACTGAAAATAAATATGAGGTATGCCCTCACCAGCGCAACATTGCATATTCGCTGGATGAGGCCATACCTCATTTTTTATTTCCCGGTAAAAGGATCGTTAAGAGGAGGTCCAGCGGCCGCTGGCACCGCATGGAAGGACAAGCCCGTTCGAGGTGACCGGAAGACCGATCTCGTCTGACGCGACACTTCCTCCGAAACGGGGAGTGATGATCGTCTCCATCATATAAGTGAGAACAGAACTCTGAAGTCCTGTCGTATATGAGTTTATGAGGAAGAACAGGGCATCGTCTTTAAGCACCTTGCTGCAAACCGAGATCAGATCGAAGATACTGTCTTCGATCTTCCAGACTTCTCCCTTGGGACCGCGTCCGTATGAAGGAGGGTCCATGATGACGGCATCATAGAAGTTGCCTCTTCTGATCTCCCGTTCTACAAATTTCATGCAGTCATCCACTATCCATCGGGTGGACGTTTCCGAAACTCCGCTGGAAGCGGCGTTTTCCTTTGCCCAGGTGGTCATTCCCTTCGAAGCATCCACGTGTGTAACATGGGCGCCTGCCTTTGCGGCCGCACAGGTGGCACCGCCTGTGTAAGCAAACAGATTGAGCACCTTTATTTTCCTGCCCTTTGCAGCCTGATCCTTTATAAGGGATGAGAACCAGTCCCAGTTAACCGCCTGTTCAGGGAAAAGACCGGTATGTTTGAAACTGAACGGTTTAAGATGGAAAGTCAGCCGGCCTTCGCTGCCGCCCTTAAAGCTGGGCAGGTCATAACTGATGGACCACTGTTTCGGGAGATCGAAAAATTCCCATTCACCGCCGCCCCTGTCAGAGCGGTGGTAATGGGCATTGATCTTTTTCCATTCCGGGATCTTCTTCGGGGTGTTCCAAATGACCTGAGGATCGGGGCGTCTTAATATATACTTTCCCCACCGCTCAAGCTTATCGCCGCCTGAAGTGTCCAGGACTTCATAATCTTTCCAGTTGTTGGCAAGCCACATGTATTATTCTTCTTCGGCCTCGTAGTATTCTTCCATGATGCGGTCGAATTCTTCCGCAACCTTGTCGAATACGGAATCATCCTCGATGTCGCCGAGTTCAAACTCATCCTCGCCTGTCTCGAAGTATTCGTACAGATAGACATCTTCAGAATCCGGATCTTCAGCCGGTGCCAGGGCGACATACTCTTTGCCGTCTACTTCAAAAACAAAAAGAGCTTCGCAAAGAAGAGATTCGCCGTCATCGAATTCAAGTGTGATAGTAGGGCCTTGCTCGTCGTTGCATCCGCAGTCACATTCGGGGCCATGCTCAAGTTCTGCCATTTTAATCCTCCTGTAAGTAAGGCGCCTGGGCGCTTTGATAAATGAACAACACTGATTTTAACATCTAAAATGACAAAGAGCAATTGTTGTTGTATAATGCTCTTTATTCTAAGGAGGAAGACATGGACATAGCCGGAGCAATGCTGAAGATAATCGCCGCCATGGGGCTCGGTTTCTTCCTATATAAAATACATGTAATGAATGACGAGACCAATGCCGTGATGTCGAAGGTTATCACGATCGGGGCAGCACCGTGCATGATATTCTCTTCAGTCATGTCTTTGTCATCCTCAGATAAGTCAATAGTCTATATGCTGCTTTTGGCCGGCATAGGCTTATATGCTGTAATGGCGCTGATAGCCATTGCGGCTGCACGCTTCATAGCAAAAGAGAAAAAAGACAGAGGCGTATATCAGGCAATAATGACGTTCGGCAATTCAGCGTTCCTGGGGTTTCCGGTCGGGCAGGCCCTGATGGGAGACATAGGAGTGTCATACATGGCGATCCTTAATGTCCATCAGAATGTATTTGCATACAGCCTGGGCGTGATAATGCTTACAAAGGGCAACAAGGATGCTGAGCGCTTTTCGTTCAAAAAACTGTTAAGCCCTCCGAACATAGCCGCAGTGATAGGCATAGTAATGCTGTTCATCGGAGTTAAAGTCCCGGATCTGGTCATGCAGCCGATCAGCTTTATCGGGCAGATGTGCTCTCCGCTCAGCCTTATGATAATAGGTGCCGGCATAGCAGCTAATCCTCTTAAGGAGCTGTTCGTAAACTGGAGGTTTTATGCGGCTGCCGCCGTAAAGCTCCTTATCATTCCGGCAGTCGGATTTGCCCTGGCATATCTGATCTGGGGACCGACTGACATAACGTCGGCGATCACGGTTCACTGCTCCATGCCTACAGCTGCCATAATCACCCTCATCGCGATCATGTATAAAGCAGATAACAGAACGACCACGTCCGCCACAGGACTTATGGACATCCTCTGTATCGGGACAATACCGCTCATGTGGGTGCTGACGAGGCTGTTTTACTGACAGGACACAACATGTTGCGTTGCGTAAACGGAGCTTCCACAACTGATTGCGAAAGCCCGTAGGATCCTTAAAAATGCTTTAAAATAAGGCAAAAATCCCATAAAAATAAATTTAAAAAAGTGCTTGCATTTGCCAAAGATATAGGGTATTCTATTTCAGCTGTGACATGATAGCTGTGAAGCGAGAGGTTGCCGCGAGTCGAAAGACAGAGCGGGTTTTCCGTGGAGCGAATGTCAATTTTCAAAACTGGCGACAAGTCACTGTATACCATCTTTAGTCCGCCGCTTGAGGCGGAAACGACGTGTGTGCACAGCAATTGGCCGGTATATGGCCAATTATTTTTTCGGAAAGAGCACGACACACACGGGAGAGTGTACAGTCACCAACTTGTTATTCTGGTTACAAAATAATTAGGAGGCGACAAATTTTATGGCAAATCAGGTAATGAGAATCACACTTAAGGCTTATGATCACAAACTCATCGATCAGAGCGCTGCAAAGATCATCGAGACTGTTAAGAAGAACGGCTCCAAGGTCAGCGGACCCGTTCCCCTTCCTACTAAAAAGGAAGTAGTCACGATCCTTAGAGCTACCCACAAGTATAAGGATTCGCGTGAACAGTTCGAACAGAGGACTCACAAGAGACTCATCGATGTCATCGCACCGACTCAGAAAACGATGGAGTCACTGCAGAAGCTCGACATGCCTGCAGGCGTACATGTAGACCTTAAGATGATCGAACGCTGATCGGAGCACCTGAGCTTAGAACGATCGGCACAAAAGCAGTAGAGAACAAACTGTTCTAGTATGAACACGAAAGTGTTCCGCTGTAGTTTAACAGGAGGATATTTGATTATGAAGAAAGCTATCTTAGCAACAAAGGTCGGCATGACTCAGATCTTCAGCGAAGACGGAGTCCTTACGCCGGTCACAGTTCTTCAGGCAGGTCCCTGCGTGGTAACACAGGTCAAGACCATGGAGAACGACGGATATGAAGCCGTACAGGTTGGCTTCATGGACAAGAGAGAGACACTTGTCAGCTCTCCCGACAGAGGCAAATTCGACAAGGCAGAGATCCCTTACAAGAGATTCGTTAAGGAATTAAAGCTGGACAATGCTTCTGAATTTTCTGTAAAAGACGAGATCAAGGTTGACGTATTTGAGGTTGGTGACAAGATCGATGTCAGCGCAGTTTCAAAGGGAAAAGGTTTCCAGGGCGCCATCAAGAGACATGGACAGTCCAGAGGACCTATGGGACATGGTTCCAAGTATCACAGACATGCAGGCTCAAACGGAGCAGCATCCGATCCGAGCCGTGTTTTCAAAGGAAAGCACATGGCAGGTCACATGGGAGCCAAGAGAGTGACCGTCCAGAACCTTGAAGTAGTCAGAGTAGACGCCGAAGACAATCTTCTTCTGGTAAAGGGAGCAGTTCCCGGACCGAAGAAAGCACTCGTTGAAGTACGCAGTGCAGTCAAGGCTAACTAAGGGAAAGGAGGAGATCAGATGGCAACAGTATCTGTATATAATATGGAAGGCGCTGTAGTTGGCAATGTCGAATTAAATGACGCCATCTTCAACGTTGAGATCAATGAGAACCTCGTACACCAGGCCGTTATCACACAGCTTGCAAACAAGCGTCAGGGCACACAGAGCGCAAAGACCCGTTCAGAAGTATCCGGCGGCGGAAAGAAGCCTTGGAGACAGAAGGGCACAGGCCATGCCCGTCAGGGATCCATCAGGGCACCCCAGTGGACAGGCGGCGGCGTAGTATTCGCACCGAAGCCCCGTGATTACGAGATCAAGATGAACAAGAAGGAGAAGAGAGCAGCTCTCAAGAGCGTTCTTACATCCAGAGTTCAGGAAGAGAAGTTCTTCGTGATCGACGCCATTAAGTGTGAAGAGCCGAAGACAAAGACTATGGTCAACCTGCTTGATAAGCTTGGAACGACCAAGGCACTGGTGATCCTTAACGACAACGATCAGAATGTTATCCTCTCAAGCAGGAACATCCCTGATGTCAAGACAGCTCTGACAAATACTATCAACGTATTTGACATCCTTAAGTATGACAGCATCGTTATCGACAAGGCCGCTCTTGAAACAATAGAGGAGGTATACGCATAATGGCAGATTTAAAATATCATGACATTATCCTTAAGCCCG
>SVDE01000177.1 GCA_015057955.1 Lachnospiraceae bacterium
CACCATTAGCTCAGCTGGCAGAGCACCTGACTCTTAATCAGGGTGTCCAGGGTTCGAACCCCTGATGGTGTACCAATAACGAAACGGATAGAATCAACTATCCGTTTTTTCATTTTGCGCTAAAGATAGTTCCAGTAATTCGGCGGCCACTGACGCCGATTTAATTCTCATCAGATTGTCCCAGACATCTGCTTTCCCCAGAAGGTTCATACCGCCGTGCCAAACCAGTTCATTGTCGATTACAGCGAAGTGTTCCGGCAGTTCTGCTTTCGTAACGATGCTGATACCATTTTCCTGCAGGGTTTCAATCAGCTCCTGGTGGAAGTCCGGAGATCCATACAGGATTTGATCCGGATTTAATGCGATTACGGTTACTTTCACTCCGGCTTCCTGCCGCGGTTTCATCAGGTAGATAAAGCGGCGGACTTTGCTCTGAATCAGTTCCGGACTGGAGATGACAACAGTTTTTTCGGACTCGATGAGATCCCGCTCGAACACATCCATATAGTTGCAGGAGTCGAAAATCGCGTTGACAGACTGCTTTTGCAGATCAAGACCGGACACGACCTGAAAGCCGATTCTCTTATATGTCCGCAGTCGCTTCGAATACATATTATCAAAGACGGGAATGTGCGAATCAATATAATCATAGATGATGACATCTTCTT
The DNA here is from genome assembly GCA_015057955.1 of Lachnospiraceae bacterium. Taxonomy (GTDB): domain Bacteria; phylum Bacillota; class Clostridia; order Lachnospirales; family Lachnospiraceae; genus RGIG5612. Next base: position 669 of record SVDE01000177.1, read on the forward strand.
TGCCGGAATAATCCCGGTTCAGCCTGCCTGCATATTGTTCCAGCCGTTCCGGGGAGGAGACCGGCGCCGCAAGCATCAATGTGTCAAGACGAGGGAAATCGAATCCTTCACCGATTTTCTGACCGGTTGCAATCAGAATGAGCGACTCATCCATCGGAATATTTTTCATTTGATGGATATTTGCGAGGTTTTCTTTATCTGAATTATCACCATATAGCAGGAACACGTTGTCAGCGTCATTGCATAGGCGATCATACAGCAGTTTTGCCTGATCTTTCCGCCGAGTCAGGATTACCGGTGTACGCCTCTTCCCAACACACGCACGGACATCATTGATGATTTGAGCATTGCGGACCTCATTGCCGCTGATCAGTTCAAAAGCACCGTTGATATCCTGCCTGCTGTCTTCTGTGCTGACTATACGGGTATATCTCGGATAAACATAATGACCGATGCCTTGTTGGATAGCACGCTCTTTAGCGGTGAAGCTATGACGCACATGCCCGAGGAGCATGAAAATGACTCGTTCAAGGTCGTCAGTGCGCTTCGGGGTAGCAGACACCCCGTACACATACCGAGCGTTTACTTTTTCCAATACACTGACTGATGTCGCAGAAGCGGCGTGATGGCACTCATCCATAATGACCATACCGTAGGAATTGATCAGATCGTTGAACCTGCCTTTGCTGTAGACAGATCCAACTAAGGCAACATCGACAATGCCGGTCGGAGCCTTCTTCGTGCTGCTGATCATGCCTATCACACCTTCGCGTCGCTTTACGCGGCCAGTTTTTGTAGTGTATGTTGGGGGCTCTTCATCAATCGTCAGGAACTTTTCAAGTTCCTCAATCCATTGCTGCTGCAGGTCTTTGCTCTGAAGCAAAATCAAGGTGTTGACTTTTCGCTGTGCGATGAGATAACTGCAGACAACGGTTTTCCCAAAAGCAGTCGCGGCGCTAAGTACGCCGTTATCGTGTGACAGCAAAGACTGTGCCGCTAGGTCCTGCTGCAACCGTAGATCCCCGTTGAAGGACACACGTATCGGCCGACCCTTTTCACGTTGGTCAGAAATTTCATAGGGAATTGAAGCGTCTTCACACGATGCTGTCAAGGTTTCTAACAGACCCCGGGGGATCCGAATATATCCATCGACATCCTTCCCCAGATATACCGAGCTGAAATTATAATAATTGGAGTAACCAAGCTTCTTGTTTTTATAGAAAACTGGATTATCAAACGCTGCCAAGCTGCGGATCTGATTCTGCAATCGGGGCATGAGATTCAGCGTGTCTACATATACTCCATCGCCAAGAACAATCTGAAGGTTTCCGATGACATCTTCTTTGAAAAACCGGGTGGTTTTCTTCCATGGTTTCGGTCGAGCCTGCATTGATTTTGCAGCAAAAGATCCAGCATCCTCTTCCAACTCCGTTTGCCATTTCAGGATGCAACGCTCAACATCTTCTGGGGTCAGCCGAGGTGTGTGGTTCAGAAGGACATCCCACTGATCCGGATAGGCGTTCCAATTCTGATCCACAAAGGCGCTGTTCCCATCTTTTAGAGCCTGTCCTTGCAAAGGCAACGCAATCAGGTTACCCAGACTGCTCGCGGAATCCTGTGAAGGGTACATTCTGTCGTAATAATGAAATGTTGTCAGGTTTACGGAAGCAGATCCTTTGTCCAACAGCATAAACCCAAAATTTCTGGCAAGCGCGGCGGGAATCGGTTTTCTGAAAAAAATCCAGACGTGAGCGCCTCGTCCTGAACGCGAACGTTCGACCAGCGGTGTGATCCCGTTTTGTAGGCACATACTTCGGAGTGCAGCCACTTCATCACGCCACTCGTTGTCTTCGTTAGCGTAATCCGTCTGAGCCGCACCCTTTTCATGATTATCGAAGTCAAACACAAGAAAGCGGCAGGTGCCATCCGGGAATAGAGGGTAAACGCCAATTACATCGGAGCCGTCCTCCTTATATCCTAACAAATGCTTTAGTATGGTTTCGGGTGCCAGAGGTTTCCAGTCCTTGTACTCACAGTTGTCACAGAATCGTTTCTCTCCTCGCTGTTTTGGGCAGACGTTGTAATTCCACCGTTGATTGCATTGTGGAAAATAACCGCCTTTACGGCCTCTCTGTGCATATACATCCTGCCTGCCCCAGAACATTGTAAAGAACTGCCGGACCATATTTTCTGTAATAAAAGGCGTATTGATTCTGGCTCCTTGATCCGGATCGTATTCTGCCGTCTGTTCAATACTCTCCGAGAATGGATTCTCCGAATCAAAGGCAATATTCGCGTCCTTTAGTTGTTGCTTCAGCCTCCGGTTTTCTGAGAATAATCTCCGAACGATTCTGCGGAGTGAATCCAGATTATACGCTTCAATATTCATTGTAGTTGCACCTGTCGCTACTTTAGTAGTCCGTTTAATGTTTCTTTGATTCCTTCAATGGCTTCACTGGAATCTATGTTGAGCCAGTTCTTGTCAGAATTATTTAGGTTTCGAAGATATTCTTCATCCGATGTTCCATTACTAAATCTTACGATAACATCCTTGAGGGTTTCTTCCCGCATGCCCGAATCATCGAGAATAAAGATGTTGATGCATTCTTTCAATTTGGTACTATCAAGATAGTCTGTCAGGTAATACATATCGAAGATGTCCTTATATCTTGTTGAAAACTCACCAAACTTTAGTATTGATCTGAGCTTCTCTGTAAACATCTGCTCGTAACTGTTAATAAGCAGACTCACACCTTCATCATCTGTGCCGATTTCAAAGCAATATTCTGGTTGTTCTATCTCGAGGTGTTTGTGAACTCCTAAATCTATCTTGCTCCTGATGGTTTGACCTTCATCATCTCGGATTATAATCATTACCCTTTTCCCGTGATAGTCCTGTTGTTTTAATTTCGTGATTTTCCCGGTACGTTCTATTGTAATCCTGCCAAGACAATTCAGTTTACTGAGAAACTCGTCAATTGCGTCATCTGATATTGAGTATCGAATGAAATCCATATCGATATCCTGAGTGGCCCTTCTGGCGTCGCTTGAAACACTTCGCATAACAACGCCGCCTTTGATCGTGACCTTCCTGTTAAAGGAACTTTCAGAAATGGCCTTGAGAATAATATCCTGGCACACTTTGGCTCTGGCATTTGGCCCGGAGTAGCCTTCTTGCTCGGCCCGTTTGATCAATTCAGTTAATGTCATCTCTATAAAACCTCCATCCGCAAAACCTTTTTAACTAAAGCCGTCTTAGGTAATTGTTCGGCATATTCCTGAATGGCCTGTATGTCTAATTCATTTACGATTTCTCTATAATTACGAATTATCTCCTTGTAATAATCAAAAGGAAGCTTTGGTTTGTTTCGTATTAATTCAACCAGCATTCGTTCCCTGTTATACATCAAGACAGCAGTATCCTCAACATTTGTTTCAACTGCTCCAAGCATCAGATGTCCACTATTGTCAAATGATTGAGTTACTCTGATATCTTTTATTTTGGAAGCGTCTTTATCGGTTACAAAATAATATGACTCCGGGATCACATCTGTGAGGCCGTGATAATAGAACGCACTGTTTAACGTCAAAACAGCGTTCGGATATTTGTACGCAAGAATGCTCAACACAGATTCATATTTCTGGTTTGAATAAATACCTTTTTCTAATTTGTAGAGTTTACCTTCAGACAGTGCTTTCCGGAACAAACTAATTCCATTTAATTGTTCAATGCACTCGTTATATGTCATAATCATTTTCTTTTCTCCGTAGTATTATATATTTTACGGGCTTTTACATATAGTATACAGGAAAACCGCTGCGTGTCAACAATATCCGTAACATATTGTTTTTTACGGATATATACGACATATGATAATTGTTATGTTTTGGGTAGTTCCCTGGGTAGATCAGTTTGGGCAGTGCGTCAAACCTCCTGTTTTCAAGC
>SVDE01000178.1 GCA_015057955.1 Lachnospiraceae bacterium
ATATCAATACCTTTAGATGTCTTTGCGATGGAAGCGGCTTTCGGAACCATCATAAGAAGCGAAATGGCGGGCTGGATACCGTTTGATCTTGATAACATGGTATTTGTCCGCATGATCATATACGGAGTTGTAACATACGCAGTGGTCGCTCTGCTTGAATATATCAAGATCGGAAGGACACCGATGAATGCAGCTCTAAAAGATGCTGAATAATACAGACAGGAAGAACAGTTATGAAAATGAAAAGATTATTTGTGGTCATGGTCAGTATCCTGATGGCGGCAGCTTTGGCCGGATGCGGCTCGGGAACCGGAACGGAAACTGAAGATGCGGATGTATACAGGGTTGAAGATACAGTGCTTGACGAAAAGGACGAGAGCGAAGACACAAACGAAGGTAAAAGAGAAGAAACTGTCACTGTAAAGGCAAACGCTGACGGAACATTCCGGTCTGCAACGATCAGCCGGGGCGGAGACATGGACGAAGATGCAGACATCTCAGGCATACCGTTTTCCGTAAAAGTGACATATACACTTGATGGAAAGGAAGTATCTGCGGAAGATCTGGCAGGAGCAAGCGGCAGGCTTAAGATCCGGTTTGACTATGAAAACAACTCAAAACGAACGGTAAGTGTGAATGGAGAGGATAAAGAGACAATTGTCCCGTTTGCATTCCTTACTGTAATGATGCTTCCCAATGACAGGTTTTCAAACATTGAGGTTACAAACGGCGGCGTCAGGGGAATGGGAGACGACAGAATAGTCTACGGGTATGCGATCCCCGGACTTGAAAAAGAACTGAATACGGAAGAGATCAGGGAAGAACTTAAGGAGATCGGAAGAAAACTTGATGAAGAAGGGGAGGATAATACTGATGAGAATGGCGGAAATGATGAACCCCTTTTTCCGGAATACATAGAGATCAGCGCGGATACCCGGAACTGCAAAATAGAATTTAACGTGACCATGGTCACTAACGGTCTGTTCAGGGATGCGGATGATGGAGACATAGATGAATTTGAGGACTCGGTAAAAGGACTTTGGGATTTCGGTGCCATAGGCGGAGAACTGGCGGAAGGAGTCGGGGAACTTTACGACGGAGCAATGGAGTTTGGCGACGGTCTTGAAACTTATGCGGACGGTGCGGGAAGTCTTGCACAAGGCGCGGATCAGCTTTCCTCCGGCGCGGCGGCTCTTGACTCACAGAGTCAGGCGCTCAGGGACGGAGCATCGCAGCTTGCGAGCAGCGTCGCAGCATTGAAAGAGCAGATGGCAGCAGTATCAGCAGCTGTCCCGGGCATGGAGGAACTGGTCGGGTACATGGAACAGATCTCAAATGGAGCGGCAGTACTGAAAGATGGCGTGAACGCTTATACTGACGGTGTATCCCAGATTGCTGAAGGCTCAGCTTACTTAAGCAGCGGAGCATGGCAGCTTTCCGAGGCAGGAGGAGAACTGACTGACGGATATTCAAAACTGACCGACGGAATATGGGAACTTAAGGACGCGGTAGAGGAGATCAAAAATAAAGTGTTCTGGAATGTAAGTTCCCTTTCAGTGGGAGCGATCCCCGGTTCCATAGACAATTTCCGTGCCCTTAAACAGGCAGACTGTGAATATATGTCATTTGACGGACGGGAAGGCTCGGAGGGAATGAACTTCATTATCGAGATAGCTGACATAGGTTGACTTTCCAATAATATGTCAATATAATACCTTCATTGATAATTAAATACAGATATGCAGAATGAGGCGCGGTATTTAAGAGTAATCTGCGACATAAGGCTTCGGGAGCCGCCGCAAATGAAAGGAAATATCGCCGAAATGCCGGAACGGGTCCTGAGACCGTACGGCGTTGGGGCGGCATAAAACATATGCCGCACTGTCACAATTGTGGAGCGCTTTCTGGAGAATAAGATCACATTTGATGAGTGTTTTGCATATTTGCAGACACTCATTTTTATATGGAGGGGAATATGAAAATCTTTAATCGCAGCAGGCGGCCCGTAAGCCGCAGGGGCAGGATACTTCAGATAATAGCTGTTGCGCTTGTCCTTAGTACAATGTTTGCTGTATCCGTATTCGCTGCTGACGGGGAAGCTGCGGATGCTTTCTACGGAACATTCTGGTCACTGGTACCGCCGATCGTCGCCATAGTCCTGGCGCTGATCACAAAGGAGGTTTATTCTTCACTGTTCATCGGTATCCTTGTAGGCGGTCTGTTCTATTCACATTTCAGTTTTGAAGGCACTATGAACCACATTTTCGTGGACGGATTTGTAGGAAGCCTTTCTGATTCATGGAATGTCGGTATCCTGGTGTTCCTGGTCATCCTCGGTGCCATGGTTTCTTTGATGAACAAGGCAGGCGGCAGCGCGGCATTCGGACGCTGGGCAGCAAAGAGGATCCATTCAAGGACCGGCGCCCAGGTCGCAACAATCATCCTGGGAATCCTCATCTTTGTTGATGACTACTTCAACTGCTTAACAGTCGGATCAGTCATGAGACCGGTCAGCGACGAGGCAAATGTTTCAAGAGCCAAGCTAGCATATCTTATCGATGCTACCGCAGCTCCCATCTGTATAATCGCTCCTGTATCCAGCTGGGCAGCAGCTGTTTCGGGATATGTTGGAGACGGACAGGGCATTGCCGCATTCATAAAGGCGATACCTTTCAACTTCTACGCGATCCTTACAGTTGTCATGATGTTCGCGCTTCTTGCCCTTAAACTTGAGTACGGCCCCATGAAAAAGCAGGAAGATGCTGCTAAGGACGGAGATCTCTTCGGAGGACTTAATCCTTATGTTGATTCAAAACTTGAAAATGAGATCAACCCCAAGGGAAGAGTACTTGATCTGGTCCTTCCGGTAGTGCTCCTTATTATATGCTGCGTGATCGGCCTTATGTACACAGGCGGCCTGTTCAGTGGAGCGGACATCGTTACATCATTCTCAGACTCTGACGCATCTGTCGGCCTCATGCTCGGCGGCGTTGTTGCACTGGTCGTCACCGTCATCTACATGATGATCAGGGGAGTCCTGAATTTCAAAAAGTGCATGAGCTCACTTACAGAGGGCTTCGTTGCAATGGTACCCGCGATCCTCATCCTGGTATTTGCATGGACACTTAAGTCCATGACAGATTCACTCGGATCTACAGCATTTGTCGAGAGCATAATGGCAAGCGCTGAAGGACTTACACACTTCCTGCCGGCAATGGTATTTGTCCTTGCTGTAGTCATTTCTTTCGCAACAGGTACATCATGGGGAACCTTCGGTATACTGATCCCCATTACACTTGCGGCATTCCCGCTTACCACATCACTCGGTGTTGTGTGCATGTCTGCGGCAATGGCAGGAGCAGTCTGCGGCGACCACTGCTCACCGATCTCTGATACCACCATCATGGCATCAGCAGGCGCACAGTGTGAGCATGTAACACATGTCAATACTCAGCTGCCTTACGCGCTCACAGTCGCGGGAGTCAGCCTTGTATCATACATAATCGCCGGCTTTGTACCGATCGCGTATGTAACTCTTCCGATCGCGATAGTCCTGATGGTACTTGTACTTGTGATCATCAAGCTGATCCAGGGAAAGAAGACAGCATAAAAAATATTGATAACACCTAAACGGGCTGCAGCATTTAAGTGCCGCTGCCCGTTTTTGGTATAATTTATGTTTTTTGCAATGTGCCCCCACGAAATGGGTGTAAACCATGGGGCACATATATGAAAACCAGTATTTGCCCCAACAATAATAAAAAAACACTTGCATTTCCGGTGAAGAACAAGTATACTCTGATCATAAGTTAGTCTAAACTAACCAAGCGAACCAACCATACCATACTCCATAAAGCCATATGGCCGTCTGACCCGGACGGCATTTATTTAAAACAATGAGTTAGATAAGACTAACCGATCGGAGACGGAAGGAGAAGACGGGAGATGCTTAGTGATGCTTTGATTGAATTTGCTGCTCCGACTCTTGCCGGCATCAAGACCGGAAGTCTGTTTACTGTCAGGCTGACAACAGACGAGATCATTAAAGAACTATTACCTCTCAATGAAATTCTCGAAAAAAAAGGACTTCGGCTTGTACCCCTCATGAAGAACAGGACAGGTACTCTTGTCTATCTCTACCGTCCTTTAAGACTGAAAAAAGATCTTGAATATCCTGAAGCACGTTCAATCCTCTGCAAAAGAGGATATCCATGTCCGGACGTTGCAGGATGCATAGAAGAACTTATCAGACATATGCATGATGATAATGAGTTCCCGCATGAAGTAGGGTTGTTCCTGAGTTACCCTCCTGAAGATGTTAAGGGATTCATGGATGACCCTCGCGCGGGCCAGGCCTGCGGCGGGACATGGAGGGTATACGGCAACAGGAACGAGGCGGAAAAGACATTCGCCAGATATAAAAAATGTACCGCGGCTTACAGAAAAGCAATAAGAAACGGTATAAAACTTGAAAACCTGATAGTCGTTTAAGGA
>SVDE01000055.1 GCA_015057955.1 Lachnospiraceae bacterium
GGTTGAAACAGAAAATATTGAATTATCACAGTGCGCGGGAAGGATCCTCGCCCGGGAAGTAAGGGCAGCAGCAGATGTTCCTTCATTTGACAGATCGCCGCTTGACGGATATGCATTCCGCGCTGAGGATGTAAAGGAAGCATCTGCAGATAACCCGGTCACTCTGAAAGTCCTTGAAGAGATCGCCGCGGGGGACGTTGCGCATTTTGAGATCACTGAAGGAACAGCTTCAAGGATCATGACCGGCGCTCCGATCCCCGAAGGCGCCGACGCTGTGACCATGTATGAAGTAACCGAATTTACAGATAAGGAAGTAAAGATCTTCAGGCCTGCCAAACCCGGCGAGAATATCGTGCGTGCCGGAGAGGATGTTAAGAAAGGAACGCTCCTTGCTAAAGCAGGAATGAAGATAGATGCGGGACTTGCAGGGACGATCGCTTTCCAGAACATTGAGTTCCCGGCTGTATACAGGAAATTAAAGGTTGGTGTCATATCTACAGGAAGTGAGCTGCAGAATGTCGGGACCACACTTGCCCCGGGAAAGATATATGACTCCAACAGCCATACCTTTGCTGCCGCATGCATGAGCAAAGGATTTGATGCCGTAAACTATGGAATTGTGCGTGATACCGCAGAAGAGATCAGCGCAGTACTTGAGAAAGCGCTGTCTGAGTGCGACGCTGTCATACTTACAGGCGGAGCCTCAGTCGGGGATTTTGACGTTACACCTGAAGCAATGGAAAAATGCGGAGCAAACATACTGTTTCGAGGAGTTGACCTGAAACCCGGGATGGCATGTGCCTTCGCGGTAAAAGGGAAAAAACTCATATGCGGCCTTTCCGGAAATCCGGCCTCTGCCCTTACCACATTTTTTGTTGTGGCTCTTCCTGCATTAAGGAAGATGGCGGGAGAGACAGACTGCATACCAGGAGAATTCACCGTAACGCTTGCGGATGATTTCGGAAAAAAGAGCAAGGGAACCAGAGTCCTGAGAGGAAGACTGGATCTGTCCGGAGGTGAGCCGCGCCTCATGATCCCTAAGGATCAGGGAAATGTGGTTATCAGTTCAGCCATTGGAGCTGACTGCATGGCATTTGTTCCGGCAGGAAGCGGACCGCTGCCCGCAGGAACAAAGCTTAAGGCATTTTTGATGTAAACAGGAAGCAGGTACATGAAAGACACATTTGGAAGAGACATAACTTATTTAAGGATCTCGGTAACCGAGCTTTGCAACTTAAGGTGCAGATACTGCATGCCTGAAGACGGAGTATGCAAGCTGGCACATAAGGACATGCTTACCGAAGAAGAACTGATCACTGCCATTGAGGCAGCAGTTTCATTGGGGATAACAAAGCTCAGGATAACCGGCGGGGAGCCTCTTGTTAAAAAGAACATAGTTTCCATATGCGCGCATGCCGCGGATCTTCCCGGAGTAAAGGAAGTATGTCTTACCACGAACGGAGTGCTGCTCCCTAAGCTGGCTGTGCCTTTAAAAGAAGCCGGCGTTACAAGATTTAACATCAGCCTGGATACCCTTAACCCTGAAAAATACAGGTATATCACAAGGATCGGGGAACTAAAGGATGCTATGGCCGGCATACAGGCAGCATTTGACGCGGGATTTGAAAATACCAAGATTAATGCTGTCCTTATAGGCGGATTTAACGATGATGAGATCGAAGATCTTGCAGATCTTACTTTAAAGATGCCGGTTGACATGAGGTTCATCGAGATGATGCCCATGTATGACAGCGGTGATTTCGGACCGGAAAGCTTTATCAGCGCGGATACCGTTCTTGAGAAACTCAAAGACAGAGGTCTTGAGAAGGTTTCAAGGGACGGCGGTGTTGCAGAGCTTTACAGACTTCCCGGTGCCATGGGAAATGTCGGCATCATAAGACCTGTAAGTGCTCATTTCTGCGGCGAGTGCAACAGGATCAGGCTTACCGCAGATGGAAAACTGAAGCCGTGCCTGCACTCAAGTGATGAGTACAGCATCAAAGGCCTTGACCGGGACGGCATGGCAGAGATGTTCAAAAAGGCGGTCCTTGGAAAACCCAGATGGCACGGAGAGCTTTCCTATGACAGCAGATCCCACGCCAACAGGAACATGAATCAGATCGGAGGCTGACATGGGCATACCGGTGATCGGATTTGCCGCGTTTTCAGGAACAGGCAAGACAACGCTCATAGAAAAACTGATACCCGTACTTGTTTCAAGGGGACTTAAGGTTGCCGTTGTTAAGCATGATGCACACGGACTTAAGTTTGATCACGAGGGAAAGGATTCCGCAAGGTTTTCAGATGCCGGAGCCGCATATTCTATTGTCAGCGGACCTGACAGGGCGGCGGTGTTCATTGACAAACCTCTTCAGCCTGAAAATGCCTTCAGATTTGCACACGATGCGGATCTGATCATAGTCGAAGGATATAAACAGGGAAACTTCACACAGATCGGGATCAGCAGGAACGCAACGGGAAAAGGCTTTACTGCCCCGCTCTCAAGGTTCATTGCTGTAGTTACAGATGAGGAGATACAGGGAGACACCCCGGTATTCGGCTTTGACGACATAGAGAAAATAGCGGATTTCATAATAGTTAACATGGATTCGTTTACGAGGTGCTGAAAATGCAGAACATGGAAGATTTTACACATTTCAATGATCAGGGACGTGCCAAGATGGTCGACGTCGGAGATAAACCCGGGACAGTGAGGACAGCAACTGCTGCTGCAAGTGTTCTGGTAAGCCCTGAGACATTTGAACTCATTAAGAGCGGCGGAATGAAAAAAGGTGATGTTCTCACCGTGGCTCAGGTTGCAGGCATAATGGGAGCGAAGCGTACGCCCGACATAATTCCGATGTGCCATCCGATCGCGATCACAGGGATCGACATGGACCTCTCCCTGGATGAGGAGAAACATTCAGTCGAGATCAGGGCCACTGTATCCTGCAAAGGCAGGACCGGGGTTGAGATGGAAGCGCTGACCGCAGCGTCGGTCGCCGCGCTTACAGTATATGACATGTGCAAGGCTGTCCAGAAGGACATGGTCATCAGCGAGGTAAAACTGCTTGATAAAACAGGCGGTGTTCACGGAGATTTTCACAGGGAGGAATGACATGGCTTACAATGCAGCGGTAATAACGATAAGTGACAAAGGCTCCAGAGGCGAGAGAGTTGACACAAGCGGTCCTTCTCTTTGCAGGATACTGGAAGAGAACGGATATATTGTAGAATATACAAACATCATTCCTGACGAGAGGGATCAGATAAAGGAAGAGCTGATAAAGTGCTGCGATGAAAAACAGATCGCGCTCATCCTTACTACCGGCGGAACAGGATTTTCACCGAGGGATGTGACTCCGGAGGCTACAATGGAAGTAGTTGAAAGACCGACACCCGGCATTCCGGAACTCATGCGTGCTGAGAGCATGAAGATCACTCCGCACGGATGTCTTTCAAGAGAGGCAGCAGGCATAAGGGGCAGGTCGCTCATCATCAACCTCCCCGGAAGCGAAAAGGCCTCAAGGGAAAACCTTCAGGCAGTGCTGAAGCCTCTCGCTCACGGACTTAAGATGCTCTACTCTGAAGGCTCCGCGGAATGCGCCGCTGAGCATGAGCATCATCACCATGACTGATAACGAACAGGAGAAAGCAGATGTCAAAACCCGTACCTTCAATAGATGAATGGCTGAAGGAAGCCAAGGCAGACCCTTCAGCTGCAAAGATCGGAATGTATCTTACCCACAACGGAGTGGTCAGGCAGACCGCTAAAGCAAAGGTCCGCTACGGCGAAGAGAATGCGCAGGCCGTGACAGGAATGTACTTTGCTTATGATGAGGCAAAGGTTAATGCTGCCATAGAAGAAACCTATAAACTGGACGGGATCTATTACATTAAGACCTGGCTGAATGAGGGCGAGCTGAATGTCGGAGACGACATAATGTATGTGCTCATTGGCGGAGACATAAGACCGCATGTTGTGGACGGGCTGCAGTTCCTTGTCGGAAAGATCAAGAATGAGTGCGTGATAGAAAAGGAACAGTACTGATCAGACCAGGTATTTATTAACACCCGGGATCAGATTCAATACTGCAGAAATGATGACGCAGATGATCAGTGTGATAAGCGAGATAACCGGCACAGCGAAAATAGGATTGAAAACAGTCGCGTTCAGTCCAAGGAAGCGGTTTAACCCTAAGATCACAAGGTCATGTACCATGTAGATGCCCAGTCCCCAGGAAGAGATCTTCCTGCATACTCTGCCGGTAAATGCATTTCCCCGCACATTGTATTTGAAGAAAGTAAATACAGCAAATGCGATGAACATCTCATGGAGCATGAAGTTGTTTGAGAAAGTGTCTTCAGGGAAACCGATCTTGCGCACATAAAGCGCGTTGATAAGCGGTCCGGCTATCATGGAGATGATACCGAGTGCATACAGAATGCGTCTGGGAACCATGTCCAGCCCATATTTATGAATGTAATATCCGCCTATGAAGAAGAATGGATAGCCAAGTACAACCTCCATGTGCATGTCATAAAAATGACTGAATATCATGTCGGCGTAATGTACGAGCGCAGGACTTCCAAATCCGGTAAGGATCTTAAATAAAGTAGGCAGGAAGAACGCGAAAATGAACGAAAGGATCATGAAATACTTCATGGTCTTTTTATTTTCCGCGATAAGCCGTATGAGCGGGAAACAGATAAAAATGCCGATCATCGCAAGCAGATACCAGAGATGATAGTTGCTGTTGAAGATCTTGAACACGATCCCGCCTATCCCGTCATTCCAATATGTGATCACAGCATAGATGATGTCCCAAACGATAAAGCAGATGGCAAATTTGAGGACATATTTCCTGTAAATAGTCCTGAGAGGAATATCCCGTCCGAGCAGCAAGGCACCGCTGATAATAAAAAACACAAGAACACAGGGGCGGGTTACGGATTTATAAAAGTTAAGCACCAGCCACTGTGCAGAGTTAATGTCAGCCGTATACCACTGGTATGAGGCTGTATGAATGATGGTCAGCATGAAGTATTCAAATACTTTCAGATGATCAAAGTATGCAGTTCTTTCCCCGCCCGAAGGCATAACATCTTCTCTCATACGATGTACTTATTGATAAAAGGTATCTTATTTAAAAGCCAGCTTACCGCAAATGAAACAGCAAATGTGATCACAGCGATCACGGGAACAGCCAGAACAGTACTGAACGAGAGCGCGTTTAACCCCAGCCTGAGTGAGAGCTGTTCGATCACCAGAGCGTGTATCAGATAAGCGCCGAAACTGCAGTCTGACAGTATGCGGATGATCTTTCCATACCCGGTCCGGTTGCTTTCATCCCTGATAACATTTTTAAAAAATACGAATATTGCGGCAGCAGCCAGCATCACGCTTATATTAAAGTTTGCGTGAAAAGTGTCTGACGGCCAGCCTGTAGTGTATGCATCCAGCACAGAAAAAGCGAAGGTAACTGCAATGTTAAGTATGGCCAGACAGTAAAGGATAATACGGGCTTTTTTCCTGAATTCGATGTTATGCAGATAATATCCTGCAATAAAGTAGAATGCATAGCCTGTCACCATGCATATCTTTGACTCGTCCAGCCTTTCGTACATATATCCGGCATAATCCGAGATCGTCTTTCCCCCGAGATAACCGCTTATTGTCACATTTCCAAAAACTGAGAGCAGGTTAAGGACAGCAGGTATCACGAAAGCGATGATAAACGAGATAAGAAGAAAATACCGGATCATCTTATCAGACCTTACAAAGAGCCTGAGTATCGGAAGGCAGATGTATAGCCCTGCGATCATTGGGATGAACCACAGATGATAGTGGCTTGCGAGAGCAACTTCGATGACTGAACCGATCCCGAACATGTAATTTGATACAGCAGCATAGATAATGCTCCACACGACAAAGGCAACAGCCATGCGGAGCACGTATTTTGAAAATATTTTCTTTATGGGGATGTCCCTGCTTAAGAATAAGGCGCCGCTTATCATCACAAACAGGAGAACAGCGTGATCGGTAAGGGTTTTATAGGCATTCATGGTGAGCCATGAAGCACTGTGTATGTCGGTGTCATACCATTTTAAGGAAGCGGCATGGAGCACCATGATCAGGAAGATCGAAGTAACGCGCAGATGGTCGAAATACGCTATTCTGTTGGACGTTCCTTCCGTCTGCAAACTATACTCTCCTTTTTGGTTTCTGCTATTTCTACATTATAGCGGAACTCATCAAAGGTAGTAAAGCCCATTTCTTCCAGCGTTTTCCGGCTCTGAAGCCGGTCTTCATCAGTGTTGAACTCAGGGATGAGGGGAAGCCTGATGGTTATGTTTGAAGGATCTACACGGCTGATGAGGATCTTCAGGTTCAAAACAGTGTTCGTGTTCTGCATCCCGGTATAAGCCCTGTAGATCTCCGGGTTCATGTCTTTGATATCGATGAGGTAATAATCGATGTCAGAGATTACCTTTTCGAGCAGATCAGACGGAGTGCTCAATGATGATTCGAGGCCGATCTTCCATTCGGAAGGGCAGATCTTCCTGAAGGCATGGATGAAATCAGCCTGGAGCAGGGGTTCTCCGCCGCCGAAAACTATACCGCCGCCGGTTGCCTGGAAGTACAGATCGTCGATCTTAACTTCATCAAGAAGTTCAGATAATCCGTAAGTCCTTACAGGTCCTTTGGTTTCAAAGCACTGTGGATTAAGGCAGTACCGGCATCTTAAAGGACATCCGAAACCGGCCACGAGTGTGGTGACTCCGGCTCCGTCATTTACAATGCGCAGTCTTGATATGCCTATGGATCTGAATACAGGACTTTCGTTTGTCATCTTGCCGGTACATCTCCCTCTAGTTCATAAGGTTCCGGCTCATCAAATGATGATATCTCTCCGTCAAGCTCAATGGTTTCCGGTTCAGGTGTCGGGCATGTGTCAATATAGCCGGCGATGTCTTCGATGGGCGGTTTCCCTGTAAGCTGTCCTATCAGGGAGGAGAAGGCGTCAGGGATGTCAGAGAGTGAGCAGGCAGTAAGGCTGGCGGTACACAGGGATGAAACACCAACGATCGCCACAGCTTTGCCGAGACGGCGTCTTAAACTGAGCTCAGATTCAAGTTTTCTGACTTCAGCTTCGCATTTCGGGCATGTTCCTTTGCAGTTTCCCTGATGTTTGCATTCGCTGACTACCCATTCAATATCATTTTTCTCCGCGATCTCGCGGCGGATCTGTTTCAGTATCCTGCATTTATCTTTTCCGTTCATGATAACCTCCTGAAATTATTGCTTTCTGATAATTAAGTACGGATCGGATAATAAAAACTACAACATAAAACCATATTTTATGCTATTATAACTATATGGAATATGAGCATATTATACACCCGTTTCCGCCGCTATATGACAGAGCTTCCAGAATACTGATCCTGGGAAGCCTGCCGTCGGTAAAGTCCAGGGAACAGATGTTTTTCTACGGTCATCCGCAGAACCGGTTCTGGCCGATGATCGCTGACCTTCTTGGCGAGGAAAGACCGGTTTCGGTAGATGAAAAAAGAGAGATGGCCTTAAGACATCACATTGCAATGTGGGATACGATATACAGCTGCGACATAAAGGGCTCGAGCGACAGCAGCATTAAAAACGTCTGCCCGACAGACCTCAGGCAGATCATAGATGGATCGCAGGTTAAAAATGTCTTCTGCAACGGAAACACATCCGGTGCTTATTATAAGAAATATCAGGAAAAAGAACTGGGGATAAAAGCAGTAGTCCTTCCATCTACCAGCCCCGCGAATGCGGCCTGGAACATGGAAAGACTCAAAAATGAATGGGGAATCATATTGAAATACCTGTAGATAAGGGGGAAATAAAATGTTCTGTACAATATGTGGCAAACAACTGGCAGATGGAACCGTCTTCTGCCCAAATTGCGGAAGCAGAGTAACGATAGCACCTGATCCGGCTCCTGCGCCTGTGCCTGCGCCTGCCCCGATACCGTCGGCAGCACCCACACCCATACCTGTCATACCGGCACCGGTATATTCAAATCCCGAACTGGCAAACAGATATACAGCTCCAACTAAAAAAGAAAATGTGTGGCCGGCAGCATGCGGCGTTATGGCGATACTGGCACTGGCATTCTACATAATGGGCTATTTGATCATTCTTCTGGTCGGCGAAGCGCATCTTGCCTTTCCTTATCTTACTGTGATCGCTTTTATAGCGATGGCTGTCATATTCTTTGCGCATACCCGGAAGATTCCCTGGGTTACGATCATCCCGTTCCTGATCCAGCTGATATTTACCATATACCAGAACCGTTTATTCATATCGGATGTGTTCAGCTCTTTCAAGGGGATGAACGGGACGATGCTGACACGGGCCGTGATCACTTTTCTGCCCATGATCCTTTTTATCTTATATGTTCTGATAACGCTGCTCAGGCCAAGAGGTGCCGCGCTTAGAGTAATATTTCTTATCCTGTCATTGATACAGGTTATTGTACTTTTCATTGGTCCGATGGTATCTTTGAATTCACTATCCGAATTAGAGGAGATTACTTATGTATTCAATCTGATATTTGGCAGGATTGCACTTGTGTTCTTCTATATCGGCTATGCCGTAGCCGGAATGAATGTGCGCAAGCCGGCATGATAAAATGTCATACAAAAATCTGAGTTTTAAAATGCCCGCCTTGGCGGGCATTTTTTATTGTTTTTCTGCGATCCCGAAAGGAGCTGTCTTGCGGATCAGCCTGAGCGATATCTGTATTAACAGACGGTCATCGCCGTTGGTTAGATCAAGATCTATATATCGCATGATCCTCTCAAGCCTGGAAAGAAAAGTATTTCTGGAAATGTTCAGCAGCCTGGCAGTCTCGGCAAGGTTGCAGCCGGTATCCATGTATTTTTCCAGACTGTCACAGTAGGAAACCGAGGAATCAAGATCGTGCTCCGCAAGCCGGATGATGCAGGGAGCGCAAATCAGCCTTATGGGAATGATGCTGAATCCGAACTGGAGAAAGTGCTCCAGAGTCACTTCTTTAAAACGGACCATTAAAGAGCCGGGAGGCAAAGTATCGATCTGCCGTAGCGCAAAAAGCGCTTCCTGATAACAGAACTTCAGATCGAAGAAATCCCTGAACGCATTGCTGATACCGGCAGTCAGAGATAGTTTATCCAGTAAAATCTCAATATGCTCATAAAAATCGGCTGTGCCCTGTCCGGGCTCATTCATGCAGACCAGAACTATGCGGTCGTCATACTGCACGCTGACAGATTCCGGAAGCGCTCTTTCAAGTTGATAAGATACATATTGTGCTGAAACCGCTGTGCCCGGATCGCTGCAGACTACACAATACAGCCATTGGTCATCGGCAAGATGGGAAAACGGGCTGATAGTTTTAAGATGCAGTATGGTTGCATCATTATGAGTTTTTCCGCTTAAGTAATCAAGCAGTGAATCTCTCCTTAAGTTCCTGCGGCTTCCTGAAAATGAATCAAATGAAAGAGCTGTCTGCAGATATCTGCTGAGGTGTCTGACCAGCTCTTCTTCATATGGCTCAAAAGGATATCTTTCGCTGATGACAGTTAATCTTCCTGCAAAAGTGTTTCCTGAAAAAAGATTAAGGAAAAGATAGTTTAAATGGGAAAGCTCATCTGAATAAGAGATCATGTCCCTCGAAAAGAAGATCGATTTCTTGATCTGACTGTCTACTTTCAGAAGAAAATCCGGATCAAAGAAATCTCTGCTGTGTATGTTTTCATCGCTCAGTGCAAGCCTGCCTGCCTTGGCAATATAACTGAAGTTTTCATTATGTACGCTCATCGGGTGAGAGATGACAGAAAGGCTGCACTCCAGATATTTTTCAAGCGGCGCATTTTCAAAGATGAGCTGCTGAAGTGCCGCATCCCAGTCAACAAGTTTTTCAAATACTAAAAGAACGGCATTGAAAAGATCTGCTACAGAAACTCCGGCAACCGTGATAACTGAAATGTTTTTCATGGTACCGGGAATTTTGTTCGGAGTTACCAGCAGACATCTTCCGTCAGAAAAAGAGCCTTCAGGAATAAGAGTCCTGTCAGCAACATATATGTTGCCTTCTTTAAAAACAACCTTTTCTGAAGACAATTTCGGGTATCCGAGGAACATCATGTCATCCTGTCTGGTTTTTCTTGAAAGCTCCGCTTGAGGATACAGCTTTTTTATGGAAAAATAAACGATGCTTATACTGATTTTCATCAAAAATGTCCCCTTTTCAGATTAAAAAACTATATTAATGTAGTCTGATTTAAAAAGATATAAAAATCAGACTATATTTTTATAGCCTCAAAATATCATACTGGAAGCGAAATTGCCATATTTTTTTCAAAAATCCGCAATGATATATTTAACATAAGATAATAATAGGTTTATAGGCTTTGAGGCGGTAACTAAATGTCAGAAACAATTCTTACAGTTAAAGGAATGAACAAGAGCTTCGGGCCAACCCGTGCTCTTTCAAATGTGGACTTCGAGCTTAAACGCGGAGAAGTTCATGGTCTCATAGGAGAAAACGGATCCGGTAAATCCACTCTCACCTCCATCATTGCGGGCATTCAGCCGGCGGACAGCGGAGAGATGAGGTATAAGGGCAATCTTTATGATCCCGGCAGTGTTGTAAAAGCCATGGGTGAAGGTATTGCCATGATTGTCCAGGAGATGGGAACGGCAGGCTCCATAAGTGTAGCCGAGAACCTCTTCATGGGAAATCTTTCCGGCTTCTCGAAAGCCTCATTTGTAAATAAAAAAGCCATGATGGAAACAGCCGGCAAAGCACTTGAAGCTGTGGGCATCAGAGACATAAAGGCACAGATGATGACCGGTTCCCTTGATCCTGAATCCAGAAAAAAGGTTGAGATCGCAAAAGCCATGATGATCGATCCGGAAGTCCTGATCGTGGATGAGACTACAACTGCTCTTTCCCAGGACGGCCGCGAGATCCTTTATTCCTGCATTGACAAAATGAGATCAGAGAACAAAGCAGTCATCATGATATCGCATGATCTTGATGAGATCATGGAAATATGCTCAGTCGTTACCGTTCTCAGAGACGGAAATATCATCGGCACTCTTCAGAAAGAAGAGTTCGACACGGAAAAGATCAAGACAATGATGGTCGGCCGCGAGATCCGGGGTGATCTGTACAGAAGCGACTTTGACAGACGGGTAAGTGATGAGGTTGTTCTGTCTGCAAGGGATATTTCCGGTGCGTGGCAGATATCAGATGTAAGCCTTGAATTACACAAGGGAGAGATACTGGGAATAGGCGGTATAGCTAGCGGCGGCATCCATGAACTCGGAAGGCTTCTTTTTGGCATAGACAAGACAGCACTCGGGACAGTTGTACTCGGGGATGGAACAAAAGTGTCAAACCCCAGAGTGGCAGTAAAACATAAAATGGGTTATGTGTCCAAAAACAGGGATGAGGAATCGCTGATGCTCGACACTACCATAAAGAATAATCTGGTACTTCCGGCTCTATCAAGGATCGCAAAAGGCGGCATATTCATATACGGCGGCAGTGAGAAGGAAATTGCATCAAAGATCATTGAAGAGATGTCAGTTAAGTGCCAGTCTCAGGATGCGCCGATAAGGAGCCTCTCAGGCGGAAACAAACAGAAAGTATCTTTCGGAAAATGGCTTGGCTGCGGTACGGAGATACTCATACTGGACTGCCCGACACGAGGAATAGACATCGGAGTAAAGCAGGCCATGTACCAGATGATCTATCAGCTTAAGAAGGAAGGCATTTCTTTCATATTGATAAGTGAAGAACTGCAGGAGCTGATAGGGATGAGTGACCGCATCCTTATCTTAAAAGACGGCAGGATCACAGGCGAGTACGAACGCAGTCCGGAACTGAATGAGCATGATCTTGTAAAGGTAATGGTGTAGGAGGCGCAGCATGGATAAAAAAGCACAAAAAGAAAAGAACAGGATACTGCAGATACTGCTTCCTTTCATTGGCATGATATTTGTCATCGCGCTCTTTGCCATACTGACAAAAGGAGCACTTGTTTCACCTAAGAACCTCCAGCGCATAATGACCCAGGTTTATACAGTCATGATCGTAGGGCTTGGCGCGTCTTTCATTTACATGCATGGCGGAATAGATTTTTCGCTTGGTTCTGTACTTGCGCTTTCAGAACTGTGCGCGGCGCTTCTGTTTGAGGCAACCGGATGGAGCTGGGCGCTGATGCCGGTCTGTATCATCATAGCCGTCGCATGCGGCTTTCTTACAGGCCTTGCGGCTGTGCAGCTCAATGTTCCGCCTTTCATAGCTTCTCTGTGCATGCAGCTGGCAGGCAGAGGCATACTGAATGCCGTGCTTGATTCAAGAATGGTCAGTGTTACTTCCCTTAAACCGCCGGGATGGACGGAAAGGTTCATAGTACTGGCTGTTGTCATTGCTGTCATTGCCGTTTTAAGCGGAATGACAAAGATCGGAAAATACAACAAGGCCATCGGTGAAAATAAATTTGCAGTATACAGCAGCGGAGTAAATGTACGCCTGTACAGGATACTGGCGTATATAGTCTGCGGATGCTGCGTAGGTATCGCAGCAAGCTTTGACCTCAGAAGAGTCGGAGTGCTTGCGGGCAATACCGGTCTTGGACTTGAAATGCAGGTTCTCATAGCACTTGTCCTTGGCGGACTTTCAATGACAGGAGGCTATGTTGTCTCAGTCAGAAGCGCGATAATAGGAAGCATTACGGTGGTCGTGCTTAATAACGGCATGACAATGCTCGGAGTTCCTTCAAATTACATGGGCATCGTTGAAGGCATTGTATTCCTGTTCATGGTGCTGTTCACATATAAACGTGTCAGGGGCAAAAACACGCTCCTGCCAAGATAAAAACAACTAGGAGGGAAAAATGAAAAAGTTATTAGTACTGATACTCAGCTTTTGCATGGTCCTGTCCCTGACCGCATGTTCCGGCGGCGGATCCGGCAGCACAACGGCCCAGCCTTCTCAGGGCGAAACAGCAAGTGAAGCTCAGGGAGAGACGCAGGCAGCAGCGACAGAAACGGTTCCTACAGAAGTGGATCTTCCATCTTATAAGATCGGTATCATCTGCCACACAAACTCCGGCGGATGCTGGGAGAGGATCTATGATGCAGCGAAGTATGTTGCTGACAACCTCAACTGCACAGTAGGTTCTGCGATAGGAAGCAATGCTGAGTCCTGCCTTACAGAAGCAGAGAACATGATCGCTGCAGGTTATGACGGACTTATCTTTCTTGCAGACGGCGGTGTGACGAGCAGGCTGATAGACATGTGTTCTGAAGCCGGTGTTTACCTTGCTTTCTCCGGATGCAATCTCACGGTTACCGAGGAAGACGGCTACGATGAATTCAGCAAGAATGAGTACTACTGCGGCAATTATTCACATGATGAATACGGAGACGCTGAGAAGTGCGTCAAAAAGATGATCGACAATGGAGCAAAGAATTTTATAATTTACGGTCTTCCGCCCGGAATCTCGTCGAACTTTGACCTCAGGGTTTCAGGCGCCGCTGATGCGATCAAGGCAGCAGGACTTTCCTATAATGAAGTCAGGAGTTTCACCCTTGCGCAGGTATCTCCCACGATCATGAGCCAGTATCCTGATACAGACGCCATCTTCAGCTTTGTTACGACCCCGGATTCATTCAACGTGGAAGACTTTGCTTCACAGTATGGCGGCAAGGTTCAGGTGTCCGGATACATGGTAGGGGATGTTACCCATGAATTTGACATCAACTTTCTTACTCAGGTGTGCGTAGGTGAAGAAGCACAGATAGAGATGACATTTGCAATGCTCTATAACGCTTTAAGAGGCAACAGGATCGCAGATGCTGAAGGAAAAGCTCCGGTAGTCAACTTCTCACATCTCTGGATCGACAACAAGGATGACTGGGACAAGTTCCTTGAGAACACTACAAACGGCAAATATGCGTATGATTTTGAGACAGAAGTCAAAAACTGGATCACCGTCTTTGGAAATGATGTAGATATCGACGATCTTCAGGAGGTGGCAACCAGATTCAGCTCACATGAGAGCGACGGCTGGCTTGCAACACGCTGAAAAAAATAATCCCGGCTTGATCCGGGAAACAGATAGGCGGGGCGGGATGCCCTGCCCCGCCTATCATCCGGTGAAAAACGGAGGCATTTTACATGAATAAGGCAGCAAAATTTATTACAGGTCTGGGGAAGGCACTCATACTCCCGGCAGCAATGTTCCTTCTGATGTTCATCCTCACAAGGTTCATAGGACAGGGCCGGTTCATGACGTGGGGAAACATGGAGACGATCTTAAAGAACACTCTGCTCTCCACATGCATTTCACTTGCCATGGCACCGAACATGATGAACCACCGCTGGGACTTTTCAGTCGGCATGATGGTAATACTTGTGCCGGTCATCGCAACACCCATAGTTCAGCGTTTTAACATGGGCATTGCAGGGTACATCATTGTGTGCGTCATTATCGGCCTGCTTGCAGGACTTCTTAACGGCGCAACCTATATGGTGATAAAGGTTCCTTCAATAGTGACCAGCCTTGGATTCTACGTTATATACGAAAGTATTATCCTGGTCTATAACGGAGGCCTTGGAGCAAGACTTTATGATCCGCAGCTCCTGGATCTTGCAAAACTCCCCTGGATACTGATAATGGTCGGAGTGGCGTTCGTGGCCTTTTACATACTGTTTGAGCATACAGTATTCGGCTATAACTGCCGGGCACTATCAAATTCACAGAGGCTTGCGGTTTCTAGCGGGATCAAAGAGCGCAGGAATGTACTTGCCTGCTACCTTATCATGGGATTTTTTGTGGCCATCGCCGGTATTATCTATTTAAGCATGACCGGTGCGGTGGTCGCTGACATGAGAGAGAATGGCTCTGCAACTATCATGTTTGAGGCATTTCCTCCTGTATTCATAGGATTTTATCTTATGAGATACACCAATCTGACTGCCGGGGTTTTCCTTGGCACATTAAGCATGAAGATACTGATCTCGGGTATGCTTGCTCTTGGAGTTCCATCAACACTTCAAAATGTCGGAACGGGTCTATTCCTTCTTATCTTTATCGCATTCACGTCAAACCAGGCGAGGTTCATAGAAGGAAGAAGAGCGAAAAAAAGGCTGGCTGCCATGCATGCAGATGAAAAAGCCGCATGAGAGGGATCTGAAATAGAGGTATGACAATGATCAATATCAACGAACAGGTAATAAAAACCGATGTGCTCATAATCGGCGGCGGGCTGGCAGGTTCATTTGCAGCCATAAAAGCAAAGGAGCATGATCCGAACACAGATGTGCTTGTCCTCGAACAGGGAGTTGCCGGATTCCATGGGCGTGCGTCATACGGAACCAACATCATGAGATGTGTGCTTCCGGAAGATGACCATGACTATGCTCTCTGGGGATCAGTAATGCAGACCGACTATATGGTCGATCAGGAATATGCCCAGGGATGCATAAATGAATCCTATGACATCATCAATGAGATCCTGGAAGTCGGAGGCAATTATGACAGAGGTTGGGACGGAAAGATCAAATGGATGAAGATGGTCACAGATGTGGCCGGCTTCTATCAGCGGCAGGCGATCTGGAATCCGTTCGGATCATATAAGCATGTCAACAAGATCGTCGGAAAGGCCAAAGCCCTCGGTGCGGCATACAGGGACCGCACACTTATAACCGAGCTCCTGACAAAAGATGGAAAATGTGTCGGTGCGGTAGGCATTGATTCCAGAGAAGGAACTTTTCTGATCTTTAAGGCAAAGGCTGTAGTCCTTGCTACTGCGGACTATCACGCGGCCGGATGCAACACTGTTTCATTCACCGGCGACGGAATGGCAATGGCACTGCGTGCCGGAGCAGAGCTTAGGGGAATGGAATTCGGACGTATCTGCTTCGGAGCGATATGGCCTTCATACGGTGAGCAGATGGTCAGCGCCAACGAGCGAATGGCCAGGACATTCAGAAATACTGAAGAAGTAAAACAGAGGATCGTCAACGCGCTCGGCGAAGAGTTTGTTGAGAAATATGAATGGACCAGGGTTCGTCCCGACAGGATGAACGGAGGTCCCACATGGAAGAATTACATGCCTGCCATTTTTAAGGAGATGCAGGAAGGAAGAGGCCCCTGCTTCCTTGACATGGGAGGCGCTGTATTTGAGATCGGGTTCTCACAGAGGGCAAGTGCCCAGACCGGCGGAGTCATGATCGATAAGGATACTCATACATCAATCCCGGGACTTTTTGCCAGCGGAAACGGATCTGACATGTGCGGCGGCATGCATTACAGCATTCCGTATAATCTGCTCGGGTCCAGCTATACAGGAAGGATCTCCGGAAGAGAAGCAGCGATATATGCTGCTGAGAATGAACTGACAGAACCCGACAGCGGACAGATCGCAAGATATAAAGCTGAAGCATATGCTCCTCTTGAAAAGGAACATGGCATGAAAGAAGCAGACTTAAGATGCAAACTGATCGATATCTGGCCTTATCTTGATTATCGTACAGAAGAGACTCTGACCACCGCATATAACAGGTTAAGGGAGCTGGAGGACGGAGCAGCCAACATGAGCGCTTTCAATTTAAAGGGAACTTCCGACATTCACGAACTTGCCAAGGCTCTGAAGATAAGGAATGTTGTTGCGCTTGGTGAGGCGGAAGCACTTGCAGCACGTGAAAGAAGAGAGTCAAGGATCGAGCACTTCCGCGCAGACTATCCGTTTGTCGATAATGATAATTACGCTAAATGGATCATCGTTAAGGGCGTTGGGGATGCCATGCATGCGGAGCTCATGGACATACCGTTTGAAAGGTTCACGTATAAACCTGAGCCCGGGAAGATAGA
>SVDE01000179.1:0-1878 GCA_015057955.1 Lachnospiraceae bacterium
AAAACATTTATTTTGTACTTTTCTAAATTTTTTTCTTGTTTTTATTTTTTTCGTATGTTAGTATTACCTAGGTTTTACCATAAGATTTTAGGAGGATATAACATAATGGCTATCACAAACAGTTACCTTAAGAGAGTCTTTGACGGACTGTCAGAGCGCTGCGCAAATGAACCTGAATTCCTTCAGGCAGTAGAAGAGATCTTTGAGACACTTGAGCCTGTCGTAGAACAGCATCCTGAGTATGAAGAGGCTGCTCTTTTCGAGAGACTTGTAGAGCCCGAGAGGGTCATCATGTTCAGAGTTCCCTGGGTTGATGACAATGGCAAAGTCCAGGTCAACCGCGGATACAGAGTTCAGTTCAACTCAGCTATCGGACCTTACAAGGGAGGTCTCCGTTTCCATCCGTCAGTTAACCTTTCAATCCTCAAGTTCCTCGGATTTGAGCAGATCTTCAAGAACAGCCTTACCACCCTTCCCATGGGCGGCGGCAAAGGCGGATCAGACTTCGATCCCAAGGGCAAGTCAGACAGGGAAGTCATGGCATTCTGCCAGAGCTTCATGACAGAGCTTGAGAAGCACATCGGAGCTGATACAGACGTACCTGCAGGTGACATCGGTGTCGGCGGACGTGAGGTCGGTTACCTCTTCGGACAGTACAAGAGACTCAGGAACGAGTTCACAGGAGTTCTTACAGGCAAGCTTGTCGGCGCGGGCGGATCCCTCGTCAGGACTCAGGCTACAGGCTACGGCCTCTGCTATTTCGCAAACGAAGTCCTTAAGGACAACGGCCTCAGCTTCGACGGAAGCAGAGTCATCGTTTCCGGTTCAGGAAATGTTGCCATCTACGCTTGCGAAAAGGCTCAGTCATTTGGTGCTAAAGTTATCGCCATGTGTGATTCAAACGGATATATCTACGATCCGGACGGAATCGATCTTGACGCCGTAAAGGAGATCAAGGAGATCCGCCGTGCACGTATCAAAGAGTATGTTGAGACTCATCCTTCAGCAACCTACACAGAAGGCTGCAAGGGCATCTGGACCATCCCCTGCGATATCGCTCTTCCTTGCGCTACACAGAACGAGATCGATGAGGAAAGCGCTAAGGCACTTGTTGCAAACGGCCTTAAGTGCATCTGCGAAGGCGCTAACATGCCTTCAACAAGCGAGGCTATCGCTGTATTCCATGCTGCAGGCATCCCGTTCGGTCCTGCAAAGGCTGCTAACGCCGGCGGCGTTGCTACATCAGGTCTTGAGATGACTCAGAACAGCGAGAGGATCTACTGGTCAGCAGAGGAAGTTGATGAGAAGCTTCACAGCATCATGGTCAGCATCTTCAACGCATGCAAGAGCGCAGCTGAAGAAGTCGGACAGCCCGGCAACTACCAGGTCGGCGCAAACGTCGCAGGATTCCTCAAAGTCGCAAACGCAATGCTGTGGCAGGGAATCGCATACTGATAAACAGGTTTCAATACAAACAAAAATGAGGTGCCGATGGTACCTCATTTTTTGTTTCTGAAATTCAGCGGCGGGATTCGAACGGCAAGGGACTGCCGCAGTGCACTAACACGGCATTTTTCCTTTTTGGGGATGACTGCCGAACCGCATTCCCCAGATAATGTCATCTATTTTGAGCAGACAGTTCTTTTTTAGTCGACGGTATCAGACGTGATAAAAAATTATGTCATCTATTTTGAACAGACAGTTCTTTTTTAGTCGACGGTATCAGACGTGATCAAAAATTATGTCATCTATTTTGAGCAGACAGTTCTTTTTTAGTCGACGACGTCAGGCGTGATCAAAAATTATGTCATCTATTTTGAGCAGACAGTTCTTTTTTAGTCGACGACGTCAGGCGTGATCAAAAATTATGTCATCTAT
>SVDE01000179.1:1888-4479 GCA_015057955.1 Lachnospiraceae bacterium
ATTATGTCATCTATTTTGAGCAGACAGTTCTTTTTTAGTCGACGACGTCAGGCGTGATCAAAAATTATGTCATCTATCTTGAGCAGACAGTTCTTTTTTAGTCGACGGTATCAGACGTGATCAAAAATTATGTCATCTATTTTGAGCAGACAGTTCTTTTTTAGTCGACGATATCAGGCGTGATCAAAAAGAGGCTTCCATACGGAAGCCTCTAAATATTTGTCATTGAAACACGTGGGCGTAATAGTCATATTCAACTATGTATTTAGCGAATGTACATCTCATACCCACAAGTTCGTTCATTGCATCAACATATGCTTCTTCATCATCCGGAACAAAACCTGCTGCCGGATAGAACGTGTCCCTGTATACGTCATACCTTCCTGCCGCAGTAACCCAGCACCCGTCATTGAAGCATGCAACGTGCATGTTTGAGGCAACCTTTCCGGGTTCGACATCAGGGGCAAAGATATCGCGCCCTGAGAACAGCCTGGAATCATACTCTATTCCGAACAGGTTCATCAACGTGGGAACGATGTCACATGAATAGCATGGCGTATCGATGATCTTTGTATCATCTTCAATGCAGCCGCTCCAAAGGATCAAAGTATTATGGTGTCTTTCGGTATGGATCTCTTCATCATCGATCCCTGCAGCAAGCGCATAGTAATCCTCATCCTGATTCTCGGTAAGGTAATACGGATAGTGGTCGGCACCCATGACTATCACGGTGTCATCGAGTATTCCTGCCTTCTCCAGTTCCTCCAGAAGATATTCCATGGCATATTCAAGTTCCATGTTGGCAGCGATATACGCATCAACCATCTCGTATCCGGTTCCGTCCCCGATAGCATCTCTGTTCTTGACGGCCATGTGGTTCTCAAGGAAATCGTATCCGCCATGTCCTGAGATTGTCATGTAATATGAGTGGAACGGCACACCGTCTTCCACATAGCCTTTGATCTGGTCGCCAATGGTATTCTCCATCATCTCCAGATCTGAAGGCGGCCATACATCGGTTACTTCCAGCCCGTTTCCGTCACCCTTGTAATCATAGTATCCCATGTTGGGATGTGTTTCATCACGGTAATAATAATCAAAGATCCCGTTATGCCATGCTGTGACATTGTAACCCATGTCCCCGAAAATGGTCCCCAATGCAAAAGGCATGTAATTATATTCCGAAGCAAGAAACGCAGGCATGTTGTTTACCCACATGGGAATGAGACCGCTCATGTTGGAGAATTCACCGCCTGTCGTGCTTTGGTCAAAGTCAGGCTGATAGTAGTTTTCAAATACAAATCCGGTATGTGATAATCTCCATAACGCCGGAGTCCTTTCCTTGTCGACGCATAAGGGGCTGAACGCCTCGGCAGTAAGGAAGATAAGGTTCTTTCCCTTGAACAGACCGGTATATTCATTCTGGGATGTGGGCTCCTGATTGCTGAAATAAGTATCCATGAGCTCATAGATCTCGCTTGTATCGTTTGCGATAAGCGTGTCAAAATCTATGTCCATCACGTTCTTTGGATAATTACGTATAACAGCGGCAGTTGTCTCCTCCTGAAGGGTTTCACCATTTTCAGTGGTCTCCCCCTCTTCCGTGGTCTGTGCAGTTGATTTGAGCGAATCCAGGTTTATCTTCTGCTTCGGAGTCCCGAAAATACCATATTCGACCTCCAGCCTTACTGTATTAAGGATACCAAACCTCGGCACAGAGTTTGTCGCTGTATAATTGTATGTATAAAACTCTTTGTCGGGGCCTACCCAGCAGAGGATGAGCGCGATAAGAGTGAGCACCAGGCACAGGCAGATATGCCTTAGCATGTATGCTCTCTTTCTCCGCTTATTTCTTTTTGTCTTTCTGGTAAATTCCTCAGGAATAAGGTCTTTTCTGAAAATTGTAAGCAGCACGGCCGGCCCGAACGTAAAAGGCAGAAGCCAGATATGACCCAGCGCCAGACCTATTATGTCTCTCATGAAGCTGCCGACGGCATTTCCCGCCATCTTGAACATGTAGCTTATCTGGAAATAAGTTCCGAACTTCGTCCTGCTGCAGGCCTGTATCATGCACAAGAGCGCCATGGCAAAGAACACAAAGATCATTATGCCCCTGGCAACTCCCTTTTTAGGTATCAGGAAGCTGATCAGGAACAGGATCGCTCCGAATGCGGCCCCGGCAAATATGTCTCTGAAAAGGCCCAGACCGAAAAATGTCGTATGGGAATCCGCGATGCGGACAAATATTTCCATGATAACGAATGACAGCAGGAAAAAGCCTAACCTGATCTTCAGATCAAAAGGCCTTTTTATGCTGCTGAAAAATCCTCTGATCTTTTCAGCGGTCTGTTTGATGAAGCTTTGCTTTTTCTCCTCTGCCGGAGCATCTTCCTGCAAAGGTTCTTTTACTGCCGGAGCGGCCGGCGCTTCATCGGGATCGTTTATCTTAAGTATCTCTTTGCTCAATGGTTCCCTGAACTTTTCCTTAAAACCAAACAAGGGGTGCCCAAATGGACACCCCCATTTTGATCAATTATACTGATCTCTATCAGTCAGCATCTTTTTCAACGATGGTACGCTTGTTGTAGGAA
>SVDE01000180.1 GCA_015057955.1 Lachnospiraceae bacterium
CGGGCTGTATTTAAGCACAAGTTCTTCGCTTGCACCGGCGATCCTATCTTCATACGGCAGCCATGCCATATAGAGGATGAGCATCCTTCCATCTGATTTTAGAAGTCCAGCCAGTTCAGGCATAACCTTTTCATGATCAAAGTACCAAAAGCACTGGCAGGCTGTGATAACATCAAAACTCCCTTCTGTGTAATCCAACTGTTCTGCCGGAATAGCCTGAAAGTCTATCTTCATATTTGAAGCAGCCGCCAGCTTCTTTGCCTGTTCGATCTGCTCCTGCGAAATATCTGTACCTGTCCACTCTGCACCATACTTGTACATATTACGCGGAAGAACACCCGTTCCAGTTCCGAGATCAAGAACTTTCTGCCCTTCTATGCAAAGTCCTCTGTCCGCAATCTTTTTATAAAACTCTTCCGGATAAATGTCCCTATATTTTGCATATTCTTCGGAGGTTCTTCCCCAATCAAATGCTTTTCCTGCATCTATTCGATCATCTATTATTTCCATTCACCTATACCGTCCTCAACCGATTTAGCAAATCTGTTACCATCCCCGGATCTTCCAATAAAGAAATGCCAAAGCACTTCTTCCCTGCATCCTTTATGGATGCGCCTATGTGATAAGCAGTTTTTCCGTCCAGGATAATAAATCTGTCATGAAATACCTGCGTCTTCTTTACTGTTAAGCGCCGACTTATCCTCTCTGCCGACGATAATTCTGCGCCGATTTCTTTTCACAAATAATCCTGCATACCTGTTATTCTCCGTCGCCTTGGGCGACGTTTTTTATTGCCCCCACCTTTGCTCTGCGGTATCCTGTTCACGTTGCATAAAAAAACGAGAAAGAGCGTCCCCGACCAAAGTTTCGCCCTTTCTCATCACACCAACAGCTCCTGGGGTGCCACGCTCGTAAGCTTTTTAATGCATCTCCCACAGCTGTTACACTGCTATGATACGGGAAAAAGCGATCTTTATCAAGTTAAACCAACTGCATTATTCTGACCGGCAGCTCTTTGATGCTGCTGTTGCCGGTTTTAAACCCTCCTCCTGCGAATGTCCGAAATGCGGCGCTGTCGGCAGACTCTCCCGGATCCGCCCCTACAGGCGGTTCATGGTCTCCGCCGAGCATGGCTCCCGTTCTGACACCGAACTCATTGTCCCCAGGTTCCGGTGCGGCTCCTGCGGCTGCACGCATGCCCTTCTCCCGGATTCTCTCATCCCCTTCGGGTCCTATTCCCTGAGATTTGTACTTACCGTCCTGCTCGCATATCTTAACCGTTCTGATACTGTGGCAGATTTTTGTGATCACTGGCAGATCGCTGTCTCCACTCTTTACGGCTGGATCCATCTTTTCCGCTCGCAGTACAATGCCTGGTGCCGCATCCTTGA
Organism: Lachnospiraceae bacterium; assembly: GCA_015057955.1. GTDB lineage: Bacteria > Bacillota > Clostridia > Lachnospirales > Lachnospiraceae > RGIG5612. The sequence goes on from SVDE01000180.1 coordinate 1,392, forward strand.
CCGGATCCTCTGGGTCACGCAAAAGTCTCTGGACTCCGTCTCTGACTTCCCTGCCTTTCCCTCAGATTTCCTTTCCCGGTTCGGGTTTTCTTTCCTTCAGGGGCACAGGGCGTCACCTTCCGTATCCCTGCAGCGGATCGACCGGCGGCGCAGGCCATGGGTCACATGATTTCGAAATAGGCGCCTGCTTTTTCATGGATTATGATGTCTCCGTTAGCTGTAATCACACCAGAACAAGGAGGTACTTCATGAAAAACAAACCTGAGCCACTGAAGATCGCACATTTCCGCTTCGCACTGATCGCCCCGGTCATCCAGGGGCTTTATCCTGATGCCAGCGAAGCCGCTTACTACCGCCGGGTCACACAGGACCCCATCCTGCGGCCTGACGGTGTCTCCTATAAATACAGTCCGGATACCCTTGAGCGCTGGACCGGCCTCTACCGTAAGAAAGGAATGGACGGCCTCATCCCCGGATTCCGCAAAGACAAAGGCGTTTCCCGGGCTCTCTCCGCTGATGCCATCAATGAGATCTATCGCCTTCGCGAGAAGTTTCCCCGCATCAACGGCGTCATGATCCACCAGATGCTCGTCCAGTCCGGCTTTATCGACGCCAAGGTCTCTGTCCGTGCCGTACAGCGCTTCCTGAAGGAAAATGATCTCAGATCTGCCCGCAACCCTGCCGTCAAAGACCGGAAGGCGTACGAAATGCCGGAATTCGGATGCATGTGGCAGGCGGATACAGCCTATCTCCCTTACATCACCGAGAATGGCCGCTCACGCCGGACATTCCTGATCATGATCATCGATGACCACTCCCGCCTGATCGTCGGCGGCGGGATCTTTTATAACGATAACGCTTACAACTATCAGAAAGTACTCAAGCAGGCCATTTCCACTTACGGCATCCCGGATAAGATCTACATGGATCACGGCGGTTCTTTTGAAAACGACCAGCTCACCCTGATCCTTGATTCCCTGGGCATTGTCGAATCCCATGCCCCTGTTCGAGATGGGGCTGCAAAAGGCAAAGTAGAACGGAACTTCCGGACCCTCCGCAGCCGCTGGCTGTCGACCCTTGATGTCTCGGCTGTCCATTCGCTGGAAGAGTTCAATTCCCTGCTCGCCGATTACATCCGCCGGCACAACACCACTGTCCATTCCGGTACAGGCGAGACTCCGGTCGACCGCTTCATGCGTACTAAGGACCATGTCCGCATCCCAAGGTCTGCCGAATGGCTGGATGAGTGCTTTACCAACCGTATTTCGCGCAAGGTCAACAATGATTCCTGCATTTCTGTTGACGGCGTATGGTATGATGCCCCTCCCCAGTTCATCGGCATGAAGGTGGACATACGCTACCTGCCGGGCCATATGGAAAACGCATATATCCTTTACGGAGATACCCGTTTCCCCATTACAAGGACAGACAAGAACGCCAACGCCCGCACTAAGCGCAACAATGCGCTCCCTGCTATCAGCTATCCCTCGGAAGGAGATGATGTTTCATGAATTTCAAGGCTTTCTACGGCTTGTCCTGCAACCCTTTTGATAAACATTCTTTGAAGATATCGGATTCCTTTGAGTCCGCCGATCAGAAATCGATGATAAACCGCCTTTCCTATCTTAAGGACGTCCGCGGGATCGGCGTTTTCACTGCTTCTCCCGGCATGGGGAAATCCTTCTGCCTCCGGCAGTTCGAATCTTCTCTGAACAAGAACCTTTATGATATGAAGTATGTCTGTCTCTCGACCGTCTCTGTCGGCGAATTCTACAAGCAGCTGTGTGACCAGCTCGGTCTTGAGACCAAAGGCGGCAAGACCGTCATGTTCAAGGCCATACAGGACCGGATCCATTACCTTTATAAGGAAAAGAAACAGCCCCTTATCCTGGCCATTGATGAAGCCCAGTACCTGAGCAATGCTGTACTCAAAGACCTCAAGATGCTGATGAATTTCAATTACGACTCCCTTAACTGCTTCACACTCATCCTGAGCGGGGAGCCTTACCTGAACAATACCCTCGAAAAACCTGTCCACGAAGCTCTCCGCCAGCGTATCACCGTGCACTACTCCTTTCGCGGCCTGGGGCCGGACGAGATCCCCGCCTATATCCGGCATAAGATCCGCCTTGCCGGAGGCGCTGATACTCTGGTAGGTGAAGATGCCCTGTCTGCTGTTACAGGATACTGTCACGGTATCCCCAGGATCATTGACAATGTCATGTCCGACGCGATCATGCTCGGAGCCCAGCTTGGAAGGTCCTGCATAGATTCCGAAGTAATCCTGGCCGCCGTTAATGAGCAGGCTCTCGATTAATACAGTCGTCTCAAAGTAATGAAGGTCATGGCATTTGTCATGGCCTTTTGCAATATCATGAAAATATCTTGATTCCTGATGGTGCTAAAACAGCTCGTCGTTTTCGCCGATTCAGATGTGTCGCTCCGCTTAGAAACTGTCGCCGATCAGGCTGCAATATCCTCAAATACCGTGTCGCCGGCGCCGCTCAGAATTCGTCGCTCAACAATTTTCAGCTTCTGGGTCCAAGACAACAGCTTTTCAGGAACTAAAACTCGTAATCATATGGAGAACGATAACCACGTCTCCTCTCTTTATCTATGTTTCCCAAAGGGATAATATGTTTTTCAGCTTCTTCCTTTGTTGGATACAGTTTTGTATGCCGTATCATAAATCCGGTTTTTGGGCTGATCTTCACAAGATACATATCGCCTTCACGTTTCACAATCTGCACGGTACGAACACTCTGGCAGTGTTCAACAAAATAAGCAATGTCTCCTTCATTAAAAATCATATTTCCACCACCCTTCACTTATTATACCATCCAGAAACCATCCATGTGATAGTAGTCTTCCAAGCACAACTACCAATAGAGATGGAATCATTGTATCGAACTGGTGTTCTGTTTTCAACTCTTAATTTTGCACAAAAGCCGTACAAAGGTCGATGGTTCGAAGGTTCGATGGTAATATAAGTACAGCAGTTGCAACCTTGTGACAGTTCTGTGCGTTTCCCCTTGCTAATATGATCTCAACAAAGGAAAAAACCAAAACAAAATCATTTGAGAG
>SVDE01000181.1 GCA_015057955.1 Lachnospiraceae bacterium
AGAAAACCCGTCTCGGAGCATGCGCCCCTTGAGACGGGTTTGTCTACAGTCTGAAAGTCCGGGTTTTCCCCGGACTTTTTTATGAACAGATTATCTTCCATCCAAGCGGCGGAAGTGTGAAGGTTGCCGTTCCATCAGCTGTGGTTATGTTCTCCCATTCAAATATGCCTCTGTTAACGTAAAGGCTGAACTTTTCTTTGTCATTGAACCGTTCAATGCAGATCACATGTTCAGAATATGCGACAGGGATAAAATCACCATTTAGAAGTACGGGGTGCTCTTTTCTCATTCTGCACAGAGCCATGTAGTGTTCTCTGAGATCTTCGTCCTCATTTCCCCAAGGGAAAGGTCCGCGGTTGTAAGGGTCTTCCCATCCGGTCATGCCCGCTTCGTCGCCATAGTATATGCACGGTACACCGGGCATTACAAACTGCAGGAGGGATAAGGCTTTAAGGCGTGCCCTGGCAAGGATCATTTTGTCTTCAGGTATTGTAAATGCTGCCTTTATGGCATCAGGCCGGGAAGTGCCTTTCCTAAGGAAATGCCTTTCCTCTTTTGTAAGGCGGCATGACGGATCCGATATCCTGTTTTCAAGATCTCCCCTTGTGTCAGAGAGCTCATTTAGTACCCGCGCCCTGTCATGGCTTCCTATCAGATTGAGGTCTGCGTAGAAATTCTCACGGGGATAGTTTTCCTTAAGGCTCATGAGCAGTGCTGAAAAAGTGCCTGCAGAAATGTTGCCCTTCATGAATTCAAGCGCAGCAGTCCGGAAAGGATAGTTCATTACTCCCTGAAGTTCATCGCCCAGGAAATATTTTCTGAGAATTCCGTAGCTGGTCTTATTTGAAGCATCCTCCCAGACTTCTCCTAGAAGCATGCTATCCGGGTTTTCTTCACGCATCGCGCTGCGGATCCCTTGTATGAATTCGTCGGGAAGTTCATCAGCGACATCCAGTCTCCAGCCGGAAGCGCCAAGACGCATCCAGTGGCGGATAACACTGTCCGATCCCCTATAGATCAGGTCAGAGAAACTGCTGTTCAGTTCATCCACATTCGGAAGATCTCTGACGCCCCACCAGGATTCGTATCCGTCTCCGGTGAAGTTATACCAGCTCCGGTAAGGGGAGCTTTCACCCTGAAACGCACCGTTAACACCTTCTTTGCCGAACAGGTTGAAATACTTGCTGTCCGCGCCTGTATGGCTGAAGACACCATCTAAGATGATGCGGATACCGCGTTTTTCAGCTTCACTGCAAAGAGCGGAAAATGAATCCTCATCACCGAAGGCATCATCGATCTTCAGGTAATCGGCTGTATCATATTTATGGTTGCTTGCAGCCCTGAAAATGGGGTTGAGATAAAGGACTGTCACTCCGAGGTCCGCGAGATAGTCAAGTTTCGAAGTAATACCGTCCAGGCTGCCGCCAAAAAACTGCCATTCACTGACACCCCCCTGCGGTCCGCGCGGATATATGGGAGTACTGTTCCATTTATTCTGTACAGCACGTCCGGGCCGGGAGGGATCCTTGCAGTTTTCATATCCTTCAGTATATGTGTTCAATGCTTTTTCCTGAAGGTCTCTCCAATTGGCAGAACGCGCAAACCTGTCCGGGAATATCTGATATACTATGCCTTCCTTATACCAGGTTGGCACATGGTCCGGCTTATAGACTGTGATCTGGTAGGGTACAGGATCATACTCGTACATGCGTCCCTCGCCGCCGAGCCTGTCATCGTTATTGCCGTAAAAATAAGCTGAATCCCCGTCTTCTACGCGGAAGCCGTAAAACAAGAGCCCCGGAGAACCGGGAAGCTTAAGTTCAGCAGTAAAAGACAGCGTTCCGTCTTCATAAGCGTCCTCTTTCATGAGGATCTCATCATACAGATCGTTAAAGTAAATAATAAGATAAGCACTGACGGGAGAAATAATGTCTGAAATATCAAGCCGTAATGATACCTGTGAATTGACTTCCGCAGCCCCAAAGGGGCTGCGGTAATGAATGTTTTGTGAGTTGTGGTAAATGTTCATTAAATGAGTTCCCTGTAAAGATCAAGATACTTCTGAGCTGAGACATCCCAGGAGAAATCCTGTTCGAGCGCGTGTGCTACAAGTCCGGCAAAAGCTTCTTTATTATTATGGAATATGGAATTTGCCTCCTTCATTTTAAACAGCAGCTCGTGTGCATTGTAATTTGCAAATGTGAATCCTGTTCCCGTTCCGTCAAACTGATTATAAGGAATGACGGTATCCCTAAGTCCGCCTGTCTCCCTTACGATCGGCAGAGCACCGTAACGCATGGCTATGATCTGTGTAAGCCCGCAGGGCTCAAAGAGAGATGGCACGAGCACGAAATCACTTCCCGCATAGATCATGTGTGACAGCGGCTCATCAAAGAACTGGCAGGATGAGACACGGTCGGGCATCATGCCGGCAAGTGAACGGAATTTTTCCTCATATTTGTGTTCACCGACTCCGAGCACTATGAGCTGGACATCTTCCTGCAGGAACTCGTCGATGATGGCTACCACGAGGTCAAGTCCCTTCTGGTCTGTAAGCCTGCTGATGATCGAATAGATCGGCTTGCCGGGATCTGTTGCAAGACCAAGCCTTTGCTGAAGAGCTTCTTTAGCGCGCAGCTTCCCTTCCGGAACACACGGGCTTGTCTCATAAGAACCGTCACCGTCATCATCTGAGACCTTGAGCCATGCATCTGCAGCGCAGTAATGCTCAGGTATCATGGGGTCGGTCTCGGGATCCAGAGCTTTTGTATCGATGCCGTTTAGTATGCCGCACAGGACATCACGTCTGCTGTTGAATATGTCCTGGGCATTCTCGCCGAAGAAGTCTGTACAGATCTCATCAGCGTAAGTGGGACTCACGGTAGTTATCCTGTCAGCGAAGGAAAGGCCGGAACGCATGAAGTTCACTGCGTCTCCGTCTATAAGACCGAGATTCTCAGCCTCGAGCTGGCTGAATCCGAGGACGTCTCCGATCATGTATCCGGAAAACTTGCCCTGGAACTTCAGGTTATGGATCGTGAGCACGGTACGTATTGAGCTGTACGGCATTCCTTCAGTCTGACCGGGGGCAGCTTTCATTATGTCCAGACCGTATTTTCCCTGCAGAAAAGCAGGGATGAGCGCTGTGTGCCAGTCATTGCAGTGGATGACCTGCGGTGAAAAATCGAGATACTTGAGTGATTCAAGCACAGCCCTTGAAAAGTAAGCGACGCGCTCACCGTCATCATAGTATCCATAAGCCTGGTCACGGTTAAAATAGTACTCATTGTCGATGAAATACACTATGACGCCCCTGAACGTAAGGGTTTCAATGCCGACAAACTGGCTGCGCCATCCGAGCGGCATGTAAAAGTCCGCCACGTGCACCATCTGATCCTTGTATTTCTGAGGAATGGACGCAAACTTGGGCATGATAAGCCTGACATCAGCGCCGAGTCTGTTCAGAGCACCGGGAAGGCTCCCGGCAACGTCACCGAGACCTCCGGTCTTTATGAACGGAACAGCTTCAAATGCTGCGAACAGAATGCGTTCTTTGTTTGTATCTTTCATATCATTTCCCTTTTATTTAGTGCTACCGGAGATTCGGGACTGCCGATTATCTGGATGCCGGGTTTGATCTTCACATACTTGTCGCATATAACATGCTCAAGAACCACACCCTCAGGGACGTCGCAGTGCTGCATGAGTATGCAGTTGCGGACAATGGCGCCTTTTGCAATGTGGACATCACGGAAGATGATGCTGTTTTCGACAGTGCCTTCTATCACACAGCCGGAAGAGACAAGTGAAGAGCAGACATCACAGTCTTTTGAATACTTAACGGGAGGCGCATCCTGAACTTTTGTATATATGGGCTTTTCACTCTGGAAAAGCTGAGTCATGACTTCGGGCTTTAACAGGTCCATGGATACATTCATGTAAGACACCAGGTTGCTGATGATGCCTACGTAGTCTTTGAATTCATATGATCCGATCTTATAGCTGCTGATATTCTCCCTGAACACATCGATCATGTCGAGGTAGCCCATGTGCTCATACTCATCGAGTATCTGAAGGAGCAGATCGACCTTGATGATGAATGCTCCGAGCATCATGTTCGGATTATTTTTGTCAAATGCTCCGCCGCGGATATTGGATACGTTTCCTTTCTTGCCAAGAGTCAGATAGACTTCATTTGTTATGCCTGGATGCATGCCCTTCTTATAGATGATGGTAATGTCATTTCCGGATGCCTCATGGAAATCTTCCACGACCGAATAGTCGATATTCATGACTTTACTGGAATCGCTTATTACAATATACTTACATCCGCCTCTTTCGATGAAGGCACGGTTCTGTATCATGTCACGGACCATGAACCTTCCTTTCGCTCCTTTAAGACCGAAAGTTGAGCCGGGAAGTATGAAGAGGCCGCCGACCTTGCGGTTGAGAGCCCACTCCTTGC
>SVDE01000182.1 GCA_015057955.1 Lachnospiraceae bacterium
ATGCACCACTCATGCGGCTATGTAACACCCATCATAGGCGACCTTGTAGAGATCGGTGTGGATTCATGGCACAGCGTCCAGCCGTGCAATGACCTGAAGATGCTTAAGGAAACTTATGGAGATAAGATAGTATTTGCAGGTTGTGTGGATCAGCAGGTAACGGATAAACCGGGCGCTACAGAGGAGATCATCCGCGCAGAAGTACGCAGAGTCATCGATACACTCGGAAAAGGCGGCGGACTCATGGTTTCGTCGTCAGCAATGTTCTCTACAGTTCCCAAGGTAGACGGCATCATTGATGACGAAGGCAAAAAGTACGGCGATTATGCAACATTAAAATTTGAATAATATTATTTTTAAGGAGGATTAAAAAAATGACTGGAAAATGGGATTTTGTTGTACACACATTCATGGGAGACATGACTTCACACATGGACTTCAAGGTTGACGGGACCACACTTACCGGTACCGGTGAGGATGCTGCAAACGGAGCAGTAGCAGAAATCCAGAATGGCAAGTATGAAGATGGCAAGTTCAGCTATACACTTACCATCAAGACCGCTGTCGGCGAGATGACAAATGAACTCAGCGGAACTGTTGACGGTGACAAGATCGTCGGCAAGAGCAAAAACGCAATGGGTGAATTTGACATTACCGGTACCCGCGTCTGATCCTTGCTCTTTTGGAGGAAATAGCATATGAAACTTAATATGTACAAATGGGTCGACGACATCATTGCTTCTGATAAGAAACAGGCGCTTCCTGTACTTTCTTTCCCGTCAGTGCAGAAAATGGGCGTCACCGTTAAGGAGTTGACAGCAAGCAGTGACCTGCAGGCACAGGGCATTAAACTGATAGCAGATTCATTCCCGAAATGCGCAGCAGCTGTGAGCTACATGGACCTTTCTCTTGAGGCAGAGGCTTTCGGATCGGAGATCAGGTATTCAGATGATGAAGTTCCTACAGTCATAGGATCCATTGTGGATGATGAAGACAGTGCTGAGGAACTGAGGATCCCTGAGATCGGGGAAGCCCGTACAGGTCTTAACATTGAGGCAATACGCAAGGTTGTTCCTCTCATAACAGACAAGCCTGTATTTGCAGGAGCGATTGGTCCGTTCTCTCTGGCAGGACGTCTCATGGATGTTTCAGAGGCCATGTATTATTGCTATGATGAACCAGATATGGTCCATACTGTTCTTGGCAAAGTAACCGACTTTCTGATCGCTTACATGAAAGCTTATAAAGAAACCGGATGCAACGGTGTTGTCATGGCTGAACCGCTGGCAGGTCTTCTTTCCTATGATCTTGCAGAGGAGTTTTCTGCAGCATATGTAAGGAAGATCGTTGAAGCAGTCCAGGACGAGAATTTCCTTATCGTTTACCACAACTGCGGAAACTCTGCAGTTGCAACTATCGATACCATAGTAAGTAACGGCTGCCGGGTATTCCATTTCGGAAATGCTGTTGACATGGCAGATATCATGCCTCACATGCCGGCTAACTGCATCGCTCTCGGAAACGTCGATCCTGCAAGACAGTTCCGCAACGGCACACCGGAGAGCGTATATGCAGCAACCATAGAAGTCATGGAGAAATGCTGCAAATATCCTAATTATGTCATTTCATCAGGATGTGACATCCCGCCGATGACTTCATGGGATAATATCAATTCCTTCTTTAAGGCAGTTGATGATTTTTATGCAAGATAAGGGATTATGGCAAGTTCAGAATATGTGACCGTAAAAATAGCAAATGAAGAGATGCGCCTGCCTGTTGGTGACAACGGGCAGACGCTTCTTGAGCTTTTAAGGGATAATGACATTGTTGTCTCGGCACCGTGCGGAGGCAATGGGACCTGCAAGCAGTGTAAGGTCTCTGTTAATGGCGAGGAGGTGCTGGCGTGCCAGACTGCGCCTCAGGCGGGCATGGTAGTTGTATTGCCTGAAACCGGTAATGAGAGGATCCTGACCGATCACATGGATATCCCCAAAGGTGGTAAAGGCTTGGGACTCGCAGTAGATATTGGTACTACAACAACTGCGGTTTACATCTATGATCTGGAAGCCGGCATATGTCTGCGCACAAAAGGGGCAATGAATGCCCAGAGAGCTTATGGCGCCGATGTTATCAGCCGTATCCAGCATGCAGGTACCCCGCAGGGACTGGCTGAGCTACGTGACGTCATAAGGCAGCAGATCATGGACATGGCAAGGGAACTCTGTCCGGATCTCGGGGATATAACATATGTGAGCATTGCAGGAAATACGGTCATGGAACACCTTTTTGCAGGGCTTGATCCAACAGGCATAGGAGTCGCTCCGTTTACTCCGTTAAGTCTTTTCGGAGAGGAGTATCCTGCATCGGATTACCTTGAAGGCTTTTCACCGGACTGCAGGCTGTACATGTGCCCTGCGGTAGCCGGGTATGTCGGAGGAGACATAACTGCAGGCCTCTTAAGCAGCGGTGCTGCTCAGAGCGAGAGGGAAGTGCTGTTCATTGACGTAGGTACCAATGGCGAAATGGCAATGGGCGACAGGAATGGCTTAGCATGCTGTGCAACAGCCGCCGGTCCTGCATTTGAAGGCGCAGAGATAGAGTGCGGCTCAATGGCACAGGATGGTGCGATCAATACTGTTGCTGATGACCTGACATTTACTGTCCTCGGTGATACAGAGGCTAAAAGCATATGCGGCAGCGGACTGATCGATGCCGTTGCAGCTTTGCTCAGGAATGAGATCCTGGATGAGACAGGCCTTTTGGAAGAAGAACAGTACATGTTCAATGACCGTGTTTATATCTCCAGAAAGGACATCCGGAATCTTCAGCTGGCCAAGGCGGCCATAAGGGCAGGCATTGAGACTCTGCTGAAAATCAGGAAAGCCAGTTATGAAGAGATAAACGAAGTGCTCATCGCCGGAGGCTTTGGAGCTTACATGAACGTTAAGAGTGCGTGCACTATCGGACTTCTGCCGCCGGGACTCATAAATAAGACCCGGTACGTTGGAAACAGCGCAGGAAAAGGAGCTTCGATGGCACTCACACCTGAAGGAAGAGCGGAACTTAAGGTAATTGCGGAAAAATGCATGTATGAAGAACTCTCTTCATCATCCCTGTTCAACGGGGAATACATTAACGCAATGATGTTTGATGAATGGGAAGAGGTAGAAGATGACTGAACAGGAAATAATACAGGCAGCTAAAGACAGTGGTTTCAGCACTGCCGAACACCTTGATCTTTCAACCCTGCATTTCCTTCCGGAAGTGAGGAGCATGTGCTCAGCGGACAGGTGCCACAGCTACAATAGGAACTGGGCATGCCCGCCTGCGTGCGGAACTCTGGAAGAATGGCAGGAAAAGGCATCACATTATTCGAAAGGCGTTCTGCTTCAGACTATCGGTGACCGCGAGGATTCTTATGATATCGAGGCCATGATAGAAGTGGCACACGAAAACAAGGATCATTGTGACAGGATGATAGAGAAGCTGATCGGACAGAAGGCTGATTTTACTTTTCTTGCGGCAGGAGCATGCACCCGCTGCGAGAAATGCACATGGCCGGATGCGCCGTGCAGATTCCCGGAAAAAACATATCCTTCAATGGAAGCTGCAGGACTTTTTGTTAGCCAGGTCTGCAAGGACAACGGAGTTCCATATAACTATGGAGACGAGAAGATAGCATATACGTGCTGCGTGCTTTTTAATGAATAAAAAAACCGGCTTCCGTTTTGGAAGCCGGCTTATATGGTGAGTTTAAAGGACGATCAGGATCATTTAGCCCTGAGTACTTCCTCACATTTAGCTGCGCATGAAGCGGCGTCTTCTGTATAGTAGTCTGCGCCGATCTCATCGCAGAAGGACTGTGTGATAGGTGCGCCGCCGACAAATACTTTAACCTGATCACGTACGCCTGCTTCTTTAAGCGCTTCGATCGTTTTGCCCATCATAGGCATGGTTGTTGTGAGCAGTGCAGAGCAGAGAACAAGATCACACTTTTCGTTGATAACGGTCTCAACAAACTTCTCAGGCGGAACATCAACTCCGAGGTCGATGATCTCGATGCCTTTACTTTCAACAAGCAGTTTGACGATGTTTTTGCCGATGTCATGAAGGTCACCCTGAACAGTTCCGAGGCATGCTTTGCCAAGAGGCTCATTGCCTTCTTCAGCAAGCATGGGCTTGATAAGTTCGGTTCCTTTGTTCATGGCACGTGCGGAAACAAGTACCTCGGGAACGAATGCTTCGTTACGTGTAAAACGGTCGCCTACGACATTCATGCCGCGAAGCAGTCCGTCATTAAGGATCTGCTGAGCTGTGAAGCCTTCTTCAACAGCCTGGGGAACAAGCTCCTTTACAAGTTTGGCTTTGCCGGCTTCAACCGCAGCAGCCAGTTCATCTAATGCGCTCATTTAAATATCTCCTTTACTGGT
>SVDE01000001.1:0-61721 GCA_015057955.1 Lachnospiraceae bacterium
AATATTATGCCCAAAATAAAGCTTCCCCTAAAATATTGCAAATAGTATATAACAATGTATACTAATCTCAGCATAAACCGTATTAGAAAAAGGAGGAAAATGCTGATGTCATCTTATGAAAAAGTCAGTCTGAAAAGCGAAGATGGTTACGATCTGTCTTTGTTTGTATTTGAAAGCCAGAATGCAGCAGGTACGGTGCAGATGGTTCATGGCATGGAAGAGCATAAGGAGAGGTATGTTCCTTTTGCGCAGTTCCTTGCAGACAATGGCTTTAACGTTGTAATTTCAGACCTTCGCGGACATGGTGAGGATGCGCCGCTTCTTTCACATATAGCGGATAAAGGCGGTGAAGAGCTGCTCATAAAAGATCAGCAGCTCATAACAAAATACATAAAAGAACGCTTTAAGGGGCTGAAGGTCTATCTGTTCGGTCATTCCATGGGAACGATCATTTCCAGAGTCCTGCTTCAGACAGATTCCAAAGAATATGCCAAGGTTGCACTGAGCGGATATGTATGCCCGAATCCCGCAAGCCCGGTAGCTGTTGCCCTGGGCAATGTTGTCAGGGCAGTAAAGAAACCGAAGGGCCATTCTGCCATGCTGACCAATTTAGCGCTTGGACCGTATACTAAAGCTGTTAAGGACAGTAAGACACCATGCGACTGGCTCTCCTACAATGAAGATAATGTACAAAAATACATTGCAGATCCTCTGTGCGGGGTTGAGTTTACTACAGGCAGCTACTGCGCACTGTTCCATTTACTGAACAAAATGGGCAAGGCCGGCTGTTATGTAAACATTGATGCCAATCAGCCGTTCCTTCTTATAGGAGGGGAAGACGATCCGTGCACCGGTGGCGAAAAGGGCAGGGCAGACAGCAAGGCATTGCTTGAGAAAGCCGGGTTCAAGAACATTTCCGTGATCACATATCCGATGATGAGACATGAGATCCTGAACGAGGATGAGAAAGAAAAGGTCTACAGGGATATACTGGATTTCTTCAGGTGAGACATGCATAAAATAGCAGTACTTTTTGACCTTGACGGAACCATACTGGATACGATCGAAGATCTTAAAGACAGTCTGAATCATGTACTGGACAAGTATGGTTTCCCCGGGCATTCAACTGAAGAAGTGAAACGTTTTGTGGGAAATGGAATGCATAAGCTGGTTGAAAGGGCAGTTCCCGAAGAGACTTCCCGGGATCTGATCGAAGAGATACACAGCCGCTTTATTTCGCATTACAAGGATAACTGCCGGATAAAGACAAAACCTTATCCCGGCATTATGGAGCTTGTCCGGACTCTGAAGGAAAACGGGATAAAAACTGCAGTCATATCCAATAAATCGGATGCGGCGGTAAGGGAACTGACAACGCACATGTTTAACGGCTGCTTTGACCAGGTCTTAGGGGCATCTGACGGTGTGAAACTGAAACCTGACAGGGCAATGATCGATATCGTGCTCGGGAAGCTTTCAGTTAATTCAGAAGATGCCATATATGTTGGAGATTCCGAGGTCGACATAGAGACAGCCCGAAACGCTCACATGGACTGTGTCAGCGTTACCTGGGGATTCAGAAGCAGAGCACAGCTGATCGCAAACGGAGCTGAAATGCTCGCAGACGAACCGGCCCAAATACTAAGATATATTTAAGTATAAAAATTAAAAAGGTAACTTTCATGAAAGCAAAAACAATATTCAGGATAACAGGTCTTTCACTGGCGGCATTTGTGCTTGTATCAAACGGACTCACATTTGCCGTTTCGGTCCTGGCGAGCAATAACACATCAATCATGGAATTCCTGAAAGGGAATCAGATCGTGCAGCTGCTGATCAATTACGCATGCATATACGGGATCGGATTTCTCGTATATTGGCTGATCATAAGGAGACTGCCGCATGTCATTCCCGGCGACGAAACGTTCTCATTCGGTAAACTGTTCAGGTATTTCTGCATCGCATATGCCCTTGCCATAAGCAGCAATATTATCGGAACAGCCATCAGCCTCATCACCGGAAATCAGACCAATATCTCCGGCAGGATCGCTGAACTGGTTGATACCGGCGGTATCGCGACATGGGTAATAATGATAATCGTCGCGCCTGCAGTAGAGGAACTGATATTCAGAAAGTTCCTGATCGACAGGACAAAAAGATTCGGTGAGAAATACGCAATCGTTTTTTCCGCTTTATGCTTCGGCCTGTTCCACATGAATCTGCAGCAGTTCATCTACGCAATGGCGATAGGTCTGGTTTTCGGATTCGTGTATTCCAGGAGCGGAAAGATACACTACACCATGATCATGCACAGCATCATAAATGCTATCGGCTATCTCGTCGCATTGGCCGCGGGTCCGATGCTTAAGTCGATGGAAAATATTGACATTTCTTCACTGCTTCAGGGAGACGGCAGCGGACTGGCTTCCCTGAACCCCGGATCAATGCTGCTCCTTCTATTAGCAGAGCAGGCAATACTTGTCATAATAGCGCTTGGTATAGTTTTCTTCATCAGAGAAATCCGTAATGTCAGGTTCGACTATTCATCACCTGACTGCCTGCAGAAAGGAAAAGTATTCAGCACCATTTACCTGAACATCGGCGTAATAATCTTCATTCTCCTGTGCCTTGCAGGGATCGTCATTTCTTTCCTTGGCGGTCTGCAGCAGGTCACCGGAAATATGTCTTAATAGATATCTGAACACGGGCTGCACGGTTTCATGCTGATGAAACTTTGCCGCCCGTTCTGTAATCTTGTTCAACAAATCTGATATTTGGTTTCATTCGGGAAAAGAATTCTATCATTCCTGCAAATGCAGATAGCATACTGTACGCATAGAAAAATGCGTATGCTTATAATCTTCTTATCACTTTTCTGAAAGGAGATTTAAAAATGAACAGGAAATTAGTAGCATGTTTTTCAGCTATCGCAATAGCAGCTTCTCTTGTACTGGGTGCTTGCGGTGGCAGCTCTGCTCCTGCTACAACAGCAGCTCCCGCAGAGACAACAGCAGCTCCGACCGAAACAGCAGCTCCCGCAGAGACAACAGCAGCTCCTGCAGAAACTGAAGGAACAGGCGAGCTTGCAAGTTATACATTCGGAACAAATATCTGGGGCAGCGGCTCATACGTTCTCGAGTCACAGGTTAAGACAGCTGAGGTTAACTTCCAGGGAACACCTATCACTGTTAAGTCCATCAGTAATGACTTTACAGCTGACAAACTGGTTCAGGATGCCCAGACACTTATCTCTGACGGTGTAGATGCAGTCCTTTATTCCTGCAATGCTCAGCCCACATTCATCCCGATCGCTCAGATCTGTGAACAGAACAAGGTACCGTTTGTATACTATGACAAACTTCCTGCAGATCAGGCAGTACAGGATCAGCTTGACCAGATGGAATACTATGTTGGAAACATCGTATGCTCCAATGAAGACTTTGGTGCTCAGATCGCAGAGATTGCTCTTAAGGACGGCAACAAGACAGCTCTTATCGTAAGGGCAGCAGCCGGCGACGACTCTCATGACACACGTGAAAAAGGATTCCGTGATGCTTTCGAAGCAGGCGGCGGCGAGATCCTCGGCGTAACAAACTGTGCAGACCCTTCAGAAGCTGTTACAAAGTCAAACGACATCATCACAGCTTATCCTGATGCTGACTGCATCTATGCTCTTGGAACAGACTTCGCTATCGGAACTCTTAATGCTATCGAGTCCAGAAATGATGACTACTCAAAGAACATGAAAGTCTACACATCAGACTTTACACCCGATGCAGCACGTGACGTTCTCGCAGGAAAGCTTGCAGCTCTTAACGGTGGACAGCTTGAGGAGACCACTATTGCAGCTATCCTTGCAGCTAACTGGCTGGATGGACATCCGATCCTGACTCCTGAAGGAGGCAAGCCGCTCTTCAATCAGATGAAGCCGGTTATCATCGATGCATCCAACGCTCAGGACTACATTGACAAGACTGAGGCTGGCGAGCCCATCATTCCTCAGGAAGAGTATCAGAAACTTATGTGGAGATATAATCCTGATGTAACATATGAGTCAATCGTTGAATTCATGGAGAACTATGCTGAGATCTATGCTGAAGGCATTTCACGTTAGTACAAAGTAGTTTGAAAGATAAAGGCCATTTGGGACAGCGCTGCTGTCCCGGTGGCCTTTAAATAATTTAGAGGGAAAAATGGGATGAAGAAAAAAACTAATATCAAAGGCATAGTGATCCTGATCGCCGTGATCGTGGTTATTATTGCCGGAGTGCTGGTCATCAACCATTTATGCGATAATCGTTTTCTGACAGTTTCTAACTGGCTGCTGATCGTAGCCGGCGCTGCAGTTCCCACATTTACAGCATGGGGATTGAGTTTCTTATTTGCAGCAAGCGTTACTGACTTTTCAATTGGCGCGATCGTTATCCTTGGCGGAACCATGGCGGGAACACTGGGCAATATCATGGGTATCCCGGGTGTTATTATCGGCGGTTTAAGTGTTGGTATTGCTTTGACATTGATAAACTTCCTTATTTTTAACATTACCAAGATTCCATCCTGGATCGCAGGAATGGGTATGACATTGATATATGAATGCGCGGGTGTCGTTTATTCCAATACAAGACTTGCGCATGGCAAACAGGTTGTCCAGCTGGAAAACCAATACAGGGCGCTGGGCATGTCACCGTGGATATATGTAGTACTGGTGATAGGCGTTGTCATCGCCTACATTCTGTATAATAAAACTTCGATCGGTGTTAATATCCGTGCGGTAGGCAACAACCGCCATGTTGCAAAACAGATGGGTATCCCGATCGTAAAAACACTTATACTTTGCGGCGTGATCGCAGGGTTCTTCTTTGGATGTTCCTGTTTCCTGAATGAGAGCTATGCCGGAAGGTCAATAGCTGCCAGCGGACTTACAAGTATCTCTTCCATCTTCCAGTCACTGGCTGCAGTGCTGCTCGCTCAGGTTATGCAGAAAAAAATAAACATTGTGTTTGCGATCCCTATCGCAACAATACTGATCACAGCTATATTTAACGCCCAGACACAGCTTGGAGTGCAGTCGGGAACCTGGCAGCAGGTAGTCCTTGGCGCGATAGTTATTATCTTTGGCGTGATAGCTCAAAGAGGCACAAAGGGGGTTGTGAAATAATGGCGAATTCAGAATATATTCTCGACATTAGAAAGCTGAACAAAAGCTTCGGGCCTACCCATGCCAATGTAAATATCGACTTTCAGTTAAAAGCCGGTGAGGTCCGCGGACTTGCCGGTGAAAACGGATCCGGGAAATCCACACTGCTTTCGCAGATCGCAGGAATGTACGGCTATGACAGCGGTGAAATGATCCTTAAGGGCGAGCCGTATAAACCATCGAGCCCGGTAGATGCGAACAACCATAAGATCGCCATCGTGGTGCAGGAACTTGGCATGATAAGCAACCTTCCTGCCGGCGTTAACATTTTCCTCGGAAAGACCAAAAAGTGTACTAAATTCGGCCTTATCAACAATGGCCTGATCAAAAAGGAAGCTGCACAGCTTGCCGAAAGATGGAACATGCCAAAGATCGACCTTAACATACCGGCCGGTTACATGAACATCGAGCACAGGAAAATGGTTGAGCTTTATCGTGCGCTTTCGGCAGATCCTGACATCCTGATACTTGATGAGGTCACTCAGTCGCTGTCGCAGGATAACCGTAAATTCCTGTATGGCCTGATCGAACAGTTCAAGGCAGAAGGACGTTCTGTGATCCTGATAAGCCATGACATAGAGGAAATGATCGACATCACCGATACAATTTCCATCCTGCGTGACGGAGAGCTTCTTGAGACTGTAAACAGTTCAGAGATAACTTCTGACGATCTGAAGCAGAAGATGGTCGGCCGTAAGATCGAGGGAGATTACTACAGAAGTGACAATGCTCCGGATTATCATGATGAAGTTCTGCTCAAGGTTCAGGACGTTGATACCGAAGCAGGACTTGAGAATATTTCCTTCGAGCTCCATAAAGGTGAGATCCTCGGATTCTGCGGTCTGTCTGACTCAGGAATCCATGATATAGGAAAACTCGCTTACGGGCTGGAAAAACTTAAGAAAGGCCGTGTTCATCTTGCAACGGCAGACATTGACATCAAAAACCAGGAAGATGCACTCAGCCACCGTGTGGGATATGCGCCTAAAGACAGAGATACGGATGCCCTGATGATGGATGCTACGATCTGGGACAACTTTACGCTTCCTTCCCTGCAGGAGGTTAAGGGACCTGTTGCGAAGCTTTCTACCGCAAAGATGAATAAGATAGCCGAAGACGCCGTTGTGGAATATCAGGTAAAATGCACAAGCTCGCAGCAGACGATGAGAGAGCTGTCAGGCGGCAACAAGCAGAAGGTTAATCTTGGCAGATGGATGCTGAAAGATCTGGATGTCCTGATAGTTGACTGCCCGACCCGTGGTGTTGACGTCGGTGTCAAGGCATATCTGTACGGATGTTTACGCGCTGCAAAAGCAAACAACCTCGGTATCCTTATGATCACGGACGAGCTTGCTGAAGCCATCGGTATGTGTGACAACATCATCGTCATGAAAGATAACAGGATAGTCAAGGAAATTGAACGCGGACCCGAGTTCAAGGAAGAAATTATTATCGAGGTGATGATCTGATGAGAAGAAAAATACAATTAAAAGACTGGGTATCTGTCATCGTTCTTGCCATTCTGGTAGCGGTTCTTGGGATATTGTCCAAAGGCTCGCTGTTTTCCGGACTTAACATAAAGAACCTGCTTGAGCAGTCTATGCAGGTCATCATTGGCGCCTCCGGAGTTATCTTTATTATCGCCATGGGCAGCACAGACCTTTCCATAGGCGGAACGGCAGCAGTATCTGCGACAGTTGCCAGCGTGGTTGCCAATAAACTGGGATTTGTATGGTTCTTCCCGCTTTCTATCGGGATCGGTCTGCTGTGCGGATGGTTTATCGGCATCATAGTCACAAAATGCAAGGTATCTTCATTCATGTGTACACTTGCCATGCTGATAGCGCTGAAGGGCTTTCTGAATGTCTTTGTTACAAGCTCGGTAGTACTTGCACCGATGCAGATCACTAAGCTGAACACGATCTGGTTTAAAGTTGGCATGACTCTTGTCATTGTCATAGTCATGGGTTATATCTTTGAGTGCACCCGTTTTGGCCGGATCTGCAAGGCAATGGGAGAAAATGAGCAGATGGTCATAAGCATGGGTGTAAATGTGGACAGAGTGCGCATAAAGGCTTACATGCTTTCAGGGCTTATGGCATCATTCGTAGGCATTTTCCAGCTCATGCAGCAGTATGGTTCCAGCGCAACGATGGGATCATTCCTGGAAATGAAGGTCATGATGGCTATATTCCTGGGAGGAGTTCTGGTAACAGGAGGATTCAGTTCAAAGGTTTACAAGATGATCATTGGAGCATTAATGATCTCTGTAATGGTTACGGGATTGTATCTTGCCGGAGTCGGTCAGGATTATCTTAACGCTGTGGAAGGTATCCTGCTGATGGTGGTCCTGTTCATGACCATGCAGCTTAACAAAGGCAAGACACGCGCGGATTGACGCGCAATAAAAAAGGAGGCTGCTGCATCAGCAGCCTCCTTTAACATATCATTTATTCTTCTATTATCTTATCCATGATCTCTCTGTATTTGATGGCAATAACGGTTATTATCTGGTAGAAAACCGTATCATCGATCATTGTCATCGTTCCCTCAAATGTATGATAGTAAGTTGCATACGGGATAAAGCTTGAATGTCTGGAGTTTGTTATCAGCAGTGTCGGTATGCCTTTTTTGTGGAGCTTGCGCATAATGTCAAGGCTTAAAGTTTTTTCGTAAACATTAGGCAGAGTTATGATGACAAGATCGGACGGAGTTAAGCTGTCAATGTCATCGAGCTGTTCAGCCGGATTACGGATGGATCTTGCGCTTTTTCCATCCAGCACCAGTTCCTGCTGAAGACTCAGCTGGTTAATGTCAACGCCATGTATATAAAGGCGGATACTGTCAAATGTTCGTATGATGTTCACGCAGCGCTGGATCTCGTCTTCATCAAGATCTTCAAAGAAAAGATCAACTTTTTTCCGGAAAATGTTCTCGTATGCACTTAGTATTGAGGAAAAAGAGGCAATCTGGTTCAGCGGCACATACTGGTTCATGACGTTGTAATTTGACAGAACATGCAGAAGCTCGGATCTCATGTCTCCGAAATTCTTAAAGCCTACTTTCTGACTGAAGCGGCTCATGGTGGCGGTGGATACATTGCATCTTTCCGCCCATTCATAAATTGTATCCAACTGAACTATGTCGAGATTTTCAAGAAGCGTTTTGGCAACATTGAAATAGACCGTTGAATGTGAAGATTCGTTATAATAATTAATGATGGAACTTAAAGCGTTCATGGGGTAAAACCTCGTTGATGTGTCAATTCGGTAATCAACCTGAAACAATTTTACAATCAATGCAAGAGGAATACAATATGGGGACTATATACATCTGAATGAAATATAATGACTGTTTTTAGATAATTTGTTGCATGCGTTTTCATCATTTTCAAAAAGTCATTAATATTATATAATTACTTTAATGATTTAAATCTGCCAATAACGAAGGAGACTTTAGTTATGAGTAACGCATATGATCAGGTAATAAAGACTACCGCATGGTCGCCCGGCCCCGGCTGCCACGGCGGGTGCGGTGTAGAATTATACATAAAAGACGGCAAAGTTGTCAGGGTCGAAGGCGACCCGGATCATCCGTTCTCAAACGGCCGTGTATGCTCGCGGCTGCTGGCATGTACACAGTACTTTTACCATCCCGAACGTATACTTCATCCGATGAAACGCGTAGGAGAGCGCGGTGAGGGCAAATGGGAACAGATCACATGGGATGAAGCCTTCGATACGGTTGAGACAACCTGGAACCGCTTTAAGGAAGAATCCGGGCCTGAGTCAGTTATCTTTATCCAGGGAACCGGCCGTGACATCGGCGGCCCCATTTCACTTCTTTGCTATTCATATGGAAGCCCTAACTGGACGCAGCTCGGACTTGCGGGACAGTCCTGCTATACACCAAGACTATGTTCACAGATGAACAAGGTCGGTGAGTTCGTTGTAGCTGACTGCTCCCAGTTCTTTGAAAAACGTTACGATGATCCGCGGTTTGAATTCCCGAAATATATCGTGATCTGGGGTCAGAACCCTGCATCAGGATGTCCTGACGCATTCTTCGGTCATTGGGTGGTCGACTGTATGCGAAAAGGCGGAACAAAACTGATCGTCATTGATCCCCGGGCCAACTTCTTTACGTCACGTGCAGACTACTGGCTGCAGATACGTCCGGGAACAGACGGAGCCCTTGCCCTGTGCATGACAAAGCTGATCATTGAAAATGACTGGTATGATCATGATTTCGTAGAGAAATGGTGCTACGGATTTGATGAGCTCTATGAAGCCTGCAAGGATTATACGCTTGAGCGTACTTCAGAGATCACGGACATACCTGCCGATATCATCTATGAAGCTACAAAAGCATACGCGACAAATCATCCATGCTCCATACATTGGGGACTGCCGCTCGATCAGGTCCCGGAGGCGACATCTGTTGATGACGCTGTCATAAATCTGTGGTGCATCACAGGCAATCTGGACGTTCCGGGCGGCAATGTCATTGCAAGAAACGCATGGAATGTAACACAGTATCCTTACAGCACCGCGCAGCTTCAGGAACTCTACGGGGATGATATCCTTGAAAGGATTAATTCCAAACGTATCGGTGCTGCAAGGTATAAATATCTCGCGCACATGAGATCGTGGGGTCAGCCGGACATGGCTGTCCAGCAGATGCTCGACGGCAATCCGTATAAGATACGTTCAGCATGGATACAGACTTCGAACCTGTTCGGCGGGCAGGCTGCCAACATGCGCAAGCATTACAAAGCTCTGATGAACATGGAGTTCAATGTCGTTGTTGATACCTTCCTCAACCCGACAAGCCAGGCAATAGGTGATCTGTTCCTGCCGGCGGCTTCATTTGCCGAGAAGGAAAGCTTCCGCGCATGGTATCAGCCGCTTCAGCTGATCCGTCCTGCCGTGACTGTAGGCGAGTGTAAGTCTGACTGGGAGATAAACCTTGAGCTTGCAAGACGCTTTAATCCGAGTCTGAACGATGTATATCCGACATTTAAAGATTATGTAAATGAGAGGATAAAGGGGTCAGGGTACACCTGGGATACCCTGTCAAAGGCAGGAGGATGGAAGTTCCCGGATCCGGAGACCTCACCTTCGTCCGTACCGTACAGACGCTACGAAAAAGGATACCTGCGTCCGGACGGCAAACCGGGATTCCGTACACCGACAGGCAAAGTGGAACTTTACTCTACGCTTAATGAAGAATATGAAGTCCATCCGGTATCATTCTATGTGGAACCGCCTGAGAGCAGGGTAAGGACGCCTGAACTGTATGAGAAATACCCGCTCGTAATGGTGAGCGGCAGAAGAAGCCCGGTCTACTTCCACTCGGAGCACAGGAATATCCCGTGGTGCCGTGTCTGCGATCCGGATCCCGTAGTTGAAGTCCATCCTGAAGTGATGAAGCAGTATGGCATAAGCGACGGAGAATGGGTTTGGGTTGAAAATGACCGCGGCAGGATCCGCAGAAAAGTTAAGATGAACCCCGGCATAGGAAAACACATGGTCAGCGTTCCGCACGGATGGTGGCTTCCTGAAAAGAAGGGCACAGGCCCTGAATTCTATGATGCGTGGGACATCAACTGCAATATCCTTATTCCGACTGACACACAGTCCGAGTCCGGATATGGCGGCGGAGCATATAAGACGACGCTGGTAAGGCTGGCCAGGATAACTCCTGCTGATAACATGCATCCCAATGATGAAGACGAATGGAAGGATAAGAGATGAAAGGATTATTATTTGATACCGAATACTGTACCGGATGCTTTTCCTGCACAGTCGCATGCAAACAGGAACATGATTTTGATGCCGATACCTGGGGCATCAAGGTCATAGAGCAGATATACACTTATCCTAACGGTCATGTACAGGTGGATTATGTGCCATGGCCGACTAATCTTTGCACTCTCTGTGCCCAAAGGATCAGCAGCGGTTTTGACACCAGGCCTGCCTGTGTCAAGGCATGTCAGTCTGCGATCATCTATTACGGTGAGGAGGAAGAACTCATCGAAAAGGCGAAGGAACTTAAGCGTCCGATGCTATATTTTAACAATAAAAAACAATAGTCCGTTACCGGGCGGTATAGGAAAAGCAGGCATTATCACATGCCTGCTTTTTCTTTGCTTGACTGCGGCAATATGCTGGTGCAGTATAGGAGCAAAAGGAGGCTTAAGTTGACAGCAGTATATAAATGCGCCTGCCGCGGATGCCACGGAGGATGTCTGTTTGATCTGACCGTGGAGGATGGAAAACTGATAAAAGCCGTGCCCTCAAAGGAAGGCCCTCTTAACAGAGGACGTGCCTGTGTTAAAGGACTGTCAATTATTGAACAGATCTATCACCCGGACCGGCTGAGGTATCCAATGAAGCGTGCCGGCAAAAGAGGAGAAGGAAAGTGGGAGCGGATCAGCTGGGACGAAGCCATTTCGCTGATCGCGGAGAAGATGAATTCCCTGATAGATACATATGGCCCGGAGTGCATATCCTCGCTTACCGGAACGGGACGGCATCATCTTCCTTACTTCACAAGGCTTTCAAATGCGATAGGGACTCCTAATGCCAGCAGCGCAGGCGGTCTCATTTGCCTTGGGCCGCGCACAAAAGCCGCATTTGCAAATTCCGGTCTGTTTGGGGGAGTTGATTATTACGGATCTGTCCGTCCGGGCGGGATAATGGTATGGGGAGCCAACCCTGCTGTGAGCGGTGCGGATGGAGAGCTGCAGTGGTTCATAAAAGACGCCGTTAAGGAGGGGATCCCGATCCTTGTTGTGGATCCCATGCCTACAGAACTGGCGCTGAAGGCAAAGATCTGGCTTCAGATCCGGCCGGGCACAGACGGCGCGCTGGCTCTTTGCATCATTAACCTTCTGATCCGTGAAGACCTGGTGGATCATGATTTTATAGATAACTATACAGTTGGATTTGAAGAACTCAAAGTACGCTGCGCGGACTATTCGGTTGATAAGGTTTCCGCGATAACCGGCATACCGGCAGATCAGATCATCGAAGCTGCCCGTTGGATAGGCAGCACAAAACCGCTTGGACTGGAACAGGGATGTGCGTTTGAGCAGAGCACCAACTCAATGGACACAAGCCGCGCCATACACATGATCCCTGCGATAACAGGCAATTATGACGTTCCGGGCGGTTTCGTGGAGAGCATGGAGATAGCCCCGGCCGGTCTGCCCTTGCCGAATGAGCTGCCGCAGGATAAAAAAGACATTGCCCTCACAGAAGGACATGCCTATCTGATACAGGACAGCATTGCGCATCCGTGGAATGTGCTGGAAGCTGCACGCACGGGAAAACCCTATAAGATAAGAGGCATGTTCATAAACGCAAACAACACCCTGATATCGCTGGCAGACGCAAAGCATTCCAGGGAATGCCTCATGGAACTGGACTTTCTTGTATGCATGGATCATTTCATGACTCCGACTGCGGAACTGGCGGACATTGTTCTTCCGGCTGCAATGTGGCCGGAGGTTGATTGCGTTTTTGCAATGCCGGAATTCGGCGATCAGGTGCTCCTTTCTCAGCAGAAGGTGATACAGACAGGAGAATGCAGGACGGACGAGGAGTTCTTCATTGAGCTGTGCAGGAAAGCGGGATGGAACTTTGGATACCATGACCAGCGTGAGATGATGGAAGAGCAGATAAAGATCATGAAGGAGCGCAGGCCTGAACTGGCCGGATATACACTGGATGATCTGAGAGAACGGGGATTTATCGCGCCTGAGCGCACATATTATAATTACAAAAAGAATGGTTTCAGGACACCTTCGGGCAAATACGAATTCGCATCATGTGTCATGAAGAGATACGGACTGGATCCTCTCCCTTCATGGCATGAGCCTCAGGGCACATTTGTAAACTCACCTGAAACCGGTGAAGAGTATCCATTGATACTTATAACCGGAGGAAGGCAGCAGTCATATTTCCTTACAGCTTACAGGCAGATCAGACCCTTGCGCGACCGGGAGCCGTATCCGCTTGTTTTCATGAACCCGGAGACTGCAGACAAATATGGCATAAAGGAAGGCAGCTGGGTATGGATAGAGAACGAAAAGGGAAGGATAACCCAGAAAGCTGCGTTTAAGTCCGGGATGAAGAAAGATGTGGTCAGCTGCCAGTTCGGATGGTGGTATCCGGAAGCCGGCGCACCCGGATACGGTTGGGATGAATCAAATGTCAACATACTGACATTTCTTGACGGGGAGCATGACGGATACATGGGTTCCTACAGGATGCGTGCACTTCAGTGCAGGATCTATCCGAATCCGGACTGCATTATAGAGAAACGTTATGAAAAATGGAAGGCGGATAATAAGGAATAAAAATTGCAGGGAAAACATAACCGAATAAACAGCACCACTAAAGAGGAGATGAACAAACATGGCATTACGGATTTGTGAAACAGACCGCGAAAAAGCTCTTAAGATGTTCCGTGAACTCTTTATGAGCAGGACTGCCCAGGCTACTATCTGGAATAACGGCGGCCGCATCGTGCGTGATCTGGGAGAAGAGGCTATTCCTATAGGTTCTCTCTTTGGACTGGAGGATACGGACATCATAAGCTGCTATTTCAGGGGAGATGCGGCAAACCTCAGGATACGCGGCGCTTATTCTCCGGAGGATATCATGGCAGGCTGGTTCTACCGCAAAGGTATCAGCAACCCGATCACTTACGGATATCCCAACTCATGGACCGATGTGGAGCACGGAGTCATCGGTACGACCAGCTCTCTTATCGGAGCCGATGCGGTGATCTGCGCAGGCGCGGCGCTTGCCCAGAAAATGCAGAAGACAGGACGAGTCGTCCTGTTCCTAGCCGGCGACGGAGCCACCAGCAAGGGCGACTTCTACGAGACGATGAATCTCGCAAAATTAAAGAAACTACCACTCATAATCCTGATCAGGAACAATAACTACGCAATGTCGACCACAATGGACAGGAACATTGCGATTGACTCATTTGCAGATCTTCCAAAGACATTCAACATACCGGTAAAAGTAATAGACGGAAACGACATGCTCGAAGTAGCGCAGGCCGTTTCAGAAGCAGCGGAATATGCACGCAGCGGGAATGGCCCGGCAGCCATTGTCGCCAAGACATTTCGCATGGGTCCGCATACCATAGATGACGAGGATGAGTACCGCAAGGATGTCGACCGCAGTTACTGGATAAAGCATGATCCGGTGCTGATAATGGAAAACCATCTTAAAGACAGATGGAATGTCAGCAGCGAAGAGATACTAAAGATCAAAGAAGAGTGCGAAAAAGAAGCACAGGCAGCATATGAATGGGCGGCAGGCCGTCCTCCTATCGGGATCGAAGAAGTTATCAGGGAACAGCAGAAGGCTGTGGACATGATGTGGAGGGAAGAGAAATGAAGCTGACATATGCTGAGGCCATCAACCGGGCCATCAGAGAAGAAATGCGAAAAGACCCCACAGTGTTCTGCATTGGCGAGGATATTGGCATTTACCGCAACCGTTCCGGCCAGAACAGGGTATGCAAGGGACTGTTGGATGAGTTCTCTGAAGAAAGGATCATCGAGACCCCGATCGCGGAGTCTTCAATACTGGGTTCAGCTGTCGGAGCAGCCATGTTCGGAATGCGTCCTATCGCGGAAGTCATGATAGGTGATTTCATCATCACTGCCGGCGAACACCTTATTTACGGCGGATGCAGGGGAGCTGCCCACAATGGCGGCCTGAAGTTCCCGCTTATAGTCATGGCGCCATATGGAGGAGACAGAGAAGGTGAGCCTGCCCAGCAGGAGTGCGTTGAGCCGGTATATGCCAGTACTCCCGGACTGAAGATCGTCATGCCTTCCAATGCGGAAGATGCATACGGCCTGATGAAGTCATCCATACGCGATGATTATCCCGTACTGTTCCTGATGCATAACGTAATGCTCCATGGTGAGCAGATACCTTACGAGATCCCGGACGGGGAATACTATACCCCGCTCGGAAAAGCAAGCGTGAAGAAAGAGGGAAGCGGTGTAACAGTCGTTGCTTGGGGAAACATGGCAAACCGCGCACTCGATGCGGCAAATGAGCTGGAGAAGGAAAACATCAGTGCCGAAGTGATAGATCTGCGCACGATCCTTCCGCTCGACATTGAAGCGGTCATGGCTTCTGCAAATAAGACCGGAAAGGTCCTTATAGTTCATGAATCCAGAAAGATAGCCGGTTTCGGAGCTGAAGTGATGGCACAGGTCGCAGAGGCAGCAGGAGATAAAAAAATCATTATAGAGCGTTTGGCAGGACCGGACATCCACGCAAATGTTCCGCCGAGGACAGAGGCGATTATGGACAGGATCCGCAAGATGGCATGACGGGAGGTATGATATGAAATTTACGTTATCTGTCAATGTCGCACTGCCGGGGCTTCCTATCGAAGAACGTATACGGATCGCAGCTGAAGCCGGATATGACGGAGTTGACATTTACGGGATCCTTGACGGATATGATCTCGGAAAGGCTTATGAGGCATCACAGAAATATGAGATCCCTCTGATCGCCTGTTCGGCAGACCGGGCATTTGAAACCACGCTTAATAAAAGGTGGAATGTGATCGAACCCGCCATAAAAAAGACGATCAGCTGCGCAAAGCAGCTCGGAATGAAACGGATCGCCATGCTCGGAGGCTTTAAAACAAGTGATCTCGATGATCCCAAACTGCTGCTTCTTGAAAACACCAAAAGACTCGCAGAACTTGGAGAAAAAGAAGACATCATTTTCATGATCGAGCCGATCAATAACGTTATCGAGCATCAGACAGCATATCTTCATTCTTCGGCGGCAGGCGCCGAGATAGTGAATGCGGTCTATTCAGACCACATTAAACTCCTGTTTGATTTTGTCCATCTGGAGACAGCGGAGGGCAACGTGCTCAATAACGCGCTTGCATATAAAGACATTATTGATATGTTCCATGTTGTCGGTATCCCGAAGCATGACGAGCCGTTCAATTCACAGCTCGATTATCCGTATATCCTGAGCATTCTTGCGGAAAACGGATATGACGGATACGTCGGGGCAGAGTATGAACCGAGTTATGACCCGGAAACATCCGTAAGGGACGTTCTGAACTATCTAAAAATGTATAAGACCAGAAAAGACTGTTACAGATCCGTGCAATGAGTTATCGCGGGAGGAATGGGAAATGAGCCTTGTAACTTTAAAGGAGATCCTTAAAGGATCAGTTGAAAAGAAATATGCAGTCGGAGCATTTGACACTTTGAATCCGCTGATGACGGAGGCGATCCTCCGCGCCGCTGAGGAAGAGGGAAAGCCGGTCATACTCATGGTGATCGATCATTTCTTTGACCAGAGGAGCGACCACACGGTATATTACCGCAACATGATCAACATGATCGAGCACATGAAAACGCCGGTGTGTCTGATGCTGGACCACGGTGAAAGCTATGAAGACTGCATGAGGGCGATCCATCTGGGTTTCACTGCCGTAATGATCGACGGATCAATGCTTCCATATGAAGATAATGTAAAACTGGTACAGGCGGTCGTAAGATCAGCTCATGCCTGCGGTGTCAGCGTCGAAGCTGAGATAGGTCATGTAGGCGGACATGAAACTGCCGCAGATCCTGAAGGCTCAGAAGTTGACGTATCCGGCTATACGGAACCTGAAATGGCAGAGCGCTTTGCAGCTGAAACGGGAGTAGACGCTCTTGCGATAGCATTTGGCACTGTTCACGGAAAGTATAAAGGAAAAGTCAACCTGGATTACGCACGTCTTGCTGACATCAGATCCAGGGTGGACATCCCGCTCGTCATGCATGGAGGCTCCGGAATTCCTGAAGACGGCTTCCGAGGAGCAGTGGAACACGGCATAAACAAGATCAATATCTGCACTCAGATGCTGGTCTCTGCCTCGGATGCGATGAACAGCATGATGACATCTTCCGGGGGCAAAGCAGGATTCATCGATCTTTATGAAGAAGCACACAAAGCGGTGAGGGAAGTTGTGAAGACTCATATGGGCATATTCGGGACACAGCCGCTTGGATACGACCGGCCGCCTGTCTATTACGGTTGAAGAATACAGGGAGGCATAGCATGAAAGCCCTGGTTTACAATCTGAGCCAGAAAAGGCTCTTTATGAAAGAAAAAGAAAAACCTGTCTGCGGTGACAGGGATGTGCTGATTGCCGTAAAAGCCGTAGGTATATGCGGAGGAGATCTGCACTATTTTAAAGGAGATTTTGATCCGCCTCCGGGAGTGCAGGAAGAGTTTACCATAGGACATGAATTCGCAGGCGTCATTGAAGAAGTCGGTAAAGATGCCGACCCCGCATGGAAGGTTGGAGACCGCGTCGTAACCGACAATACAGCCGGTGCCTGCGGCAAATGTCCCGCCTGCGCAAAAGGACATTATGTTCTGTGCAAGTACAGGAAGATACTGGGGCTTGGTGAGGACGGAGGCTTTACTTCATATGTTGTGGAACCGGGTAAGATCCTTGAACTAAACCCTGACAGCATGTTCCGTATCCCTGAAAACATGTCATTTGCGGCCGCAACAGTATTGGAACCGGCTGCAAATTCTTACCGCGCCGTCATCCAGGAAGGAAAAGTAAAGCCCGGTGAGACAGTCGTGATATACGGACCCGGACCGATCGGACTCATGTGCACCCAGATCGCAGCCATTGCCGGTGCGGCAAAGATAATCCTGGTAGGACGCGCGCACAATAAGGAGCTGCGCGGGCAGATAGGAATGAAATACGGCGCAACAAACTGGGTGGAAAATGACGCGGGATATAACGTAAAGTCCAGGATACTTGAGATCGCGGGCGATGAAGGTGTTGACTGTGTCATTGATGCAGCAGGAGATCCATCGGTACTGCTTGAAGCCATTGATATAGTACGGAATGAGGGCAGGATTGTACGTGCCGGATTCAGCAATAAGCCGGTAGACGCCGGGATCAATGCCATATCGTTAAAGTCGGTGCGCATTTTCGGGCACATGGGATATGATACTGAATGCTGGAAGAATTGCATAAGGCTGGCAGAGGCAGGGAAACTGGACCTTGATACCATCGTGACCCATCAGCTGCCTCTTGATCAGTGGGAAGAAGGATTTAAGAAGAGCATAGACGGAACAGCAGGCAAAGTGGTCCTGATCCCATAAACAACGGAGAGGAAAATGTCATCCCGGGGAATACTTGTTGTTGATCTTGGAACATCCAAGGCACATGCAAATCTCATTGATATCGAAACCGGATCGCTGCTTGAAAACAGCGCTGTCAGTTATGACTTTTCAAGCCCGTCAGAGGGCTTTGCGGAAATACACATCGATACTATCTGGGAAGCTGCACAGGATGCTGTCGGCAATATCATGGAATGCATCGGGGACAATTCAATCGCCGCACTGACTTTTTCATTTTTCGGAGCGCAGCTGGTCACTCTTGATGAAGAAGGCAGCGAGGTCTTTCCGGCTATCATAAGTTTTGACAACAGGGCACGGGATGAAGCGGAGGAGATCCGCAGGATCATTCCTGAAAAAGGGCTTAATTGCATTGTAAGAGGCGGGCTCGGAAGCGAAGCAAATCCGTCCAAGGTCCTGTGGCTTTGGAAACATTATCCGGAACAGTTTAAGAAGATACGTTTTGTTACAACTATCGCCCAGTATATATACCTGAAACTGGGCCTGCCTTTGTGTACAGAAAGATCGATGATACACACTCTGCAGTTTCACAGGCAGGACGGAACAATGATCCCGGGCCTTGCCGAAGCGTGCGGATTGTCAGAAGAACACTTTTCATATCCTGTTTGCGGCGGAGATCAGGTGCTCGGACATATCAGCCATTTTGGCAATGCAGTCCTGCCTGAAGAGATCCCTGTACTGCCCGGCGGCCATGACTGTATTTTAGCCCAGATCGGCTGCGGAGTTCTTCCGGAGGGCGGAAACATCCTGGGAAATGTATGCGGTACATACGACATATTGGGATATCTGGTGCCGGCTGATCATGTAAAAGGCCGGGACGAAGAATGCCTTACCACGCCATTAAAAGACACCCTGTCATTTATGTATGGGGGTCCAACAGGAGCTCAGCTGTCGGAAAATGTGCGGAAACTGTGGGGGTACTGCAGCGGGGAACTGCTGACAAAGCTTTTTGAAAAAGCGGTCTTTGACGGAGAGCATGGAGGACTATGGGCTGACGCTGACTGGGATATGATCAAGATCTTTCCGGAGTCACTTAAGGTGTACGGGGAACAGCGGATCTTTGAGAGCATCGTTGAGGAAATAACATTCGGATTAAAAAAAGAAAATCTTGATGTTTTATGCGAAAAGCATGAAGGTCCATTTGATGTTATCAGGGCAGGGGGCGGTGCGTCGCGATCAAAAAGCTGGATACAGCTTAAAGCGGATGTGTTTAATACAGATCTTGAGATACCGGAAAGTGAAGAGGTATCTTCACTCGGCGCAGCGATAATTGCCGCTGCTGCCATTGGAATGTATCCGGACCTTAAAGCGGCATCCGGTAACATGGTACATGTCTGCGAAGTGTTCCATCCCCGCAGAGCGCAAGTTTATGAACAGTTATATAGGAAATACACATTGATCAAAAGAATAAGAGGAGAAAAATAATGAGCAGTTTGTTTAAAAATTTCTTTCACATCTGTCTGTTTGTAAATGACATTGAGGCATCTCTGGATTTCTATGAAAAATTGGGGTGTGAGCGTGCTTTTGTGATGGATAACGAAGGCGAGCCATGGAATTATTATTTAAGGATCTGCAAAGGCCAGTATGTCGAACTTCAGCCTGTTAAAGCTCCGAATCCGCATCCGCATCCCGAAACCTGCAAGTACTATGAGGATCAGACTGTAATGCATTTCTCGTTTGAAACAGACAACATTGCTGAAGCGATCGAAACCTTGCGCTCAAGAGGTCTGAACCTGTACCGAAATCCCGAACCGGACGCGCCGGAGGTTAAGTCTGTGGATGATGTAAATCATTCCGAAGACAATTGTTTATCATTCTGGGTTAAGGATCCTGACGGAAACCCGATCGAGATCATGGAACAGACCCAGTATTCACTGCAGAGGCTGTCAGAGATACGACTGGATGGAGAAGCATAACACATCTTTTTACCGGAGATCGACAGATGCGCTTTCTGCCTTCCATTCTTCAGCCTCAGCAAGACGTTCTTTAAGCACGATATTAAGAATGTCGTAGGCAAATGTGGTAAATACGATATGGCGCGGAGGGTTTTCGCTGTCTGCTAATCTGAGCATAAGCTGTGCGCATTTGGCAGGATCGCCCTCATCTCCTTCATATTCATCATTTTTTACCCATCTGTCGGTTTCTTCCTGAAGAACGGCACTATAGTCCGGGATCTGTCTGGCACACAGCTTGGTGCGCTTTGCCATTGTGGTCTTGATGGGACCCGGCTGGACAACTATGACGCGGACGCCCAGATCCTTAAGCTCATGGTACAGACCTTGCGACATTCCGAGCACAGCATATTTGGTGGCACCGTATAATCCCTCTCCTGCAATGGTGTCTATTCCGGCAAGGCTGGAAGTCTGGATAATGGTGCCTGACCTTCTTAGACGCATGTGCTCAGCCGCAGCCTGGGAGACAAAGAGAGTTCCGAAGAAGTTGCAGTCAACGATCTTTCTGGCTTCTTCCTCGCTCATTGCCTCAACAGCGCCGAACTGCATGTAACCGGCGTTATTTACGACCACATCAATGTGTCCGAAAGCTTCGACCGCTTCATTGAACACATCGAAGACCATTTTGCGGTCAGTTACATCGATATACTTTACAAATACGCTGTCACCATATTTCTCTTTATAATCCTGCATGTTCTCGGGATCTATGGAGACAGCTGCGACCTTGTCGCCTCTTTCAAGAGCCGCCAGGGTATATTCTCTTCCAAGACCGGTGGAGGCACCCGTGATAAACCATGTCTTCATCCCTTTTTCTCCTCTTCGATCATCTGTCTGATCGTTTTGCTGCCGTATATAGATTCCCAGCTGGCCCTGACACCTTTGTGGACACCCTGGAAATTCCTGTGAGCAAAGCATACATCAAAATCAAACGGATCAAGGGTTATGGATCCTGCACCTGTGCTTATGAGATAGCTTATCTCGTCAGGTGTGCGGGCTGCGCATGCCATGATCTTGCCTTTGCAGTTAAATTTTTCAATAAATGTTGTTAGAGCATCATATGTTGCTCTTGCGTTTACTCCGCCATACAGTCCGCGCTCATCAAGCCCGCCCATCTCCATCATGGCGAAGAATACTGAAATATACTTTGCTCCTGACTGGAGCGCGCTGATACCCTGAAGGGTAGACATGACCTGTGTTCCGCATACTTCAACGCCCTGGGCTGAAAGATCCATGATGGCGCGTATGCCGTCAGCACATGTGGGGATCTTTATGATCGACGGCTGATGTCCTATCACACTCAGAATGGCATCTACATCATCAAGAATGCCCTGATAATCATTTGATGGTGTCTGAATAAAGAGCTTGCGCACACCTGCGGCTGCCCGCAGCTCTCTCAGAACATTAAGATAATCTGTTCTTCCGGTCTCGGCGATCATCTGGGGGTTGCATGTAATGCCGCTGAAAGGGAAACGGTCTATATACTGTCTTGCCAGTTCCGGATCTCCTGTGTTCAGGAATATTTCAAAATCGCTTGCGTAGTTGAGCATTATTGCCTCCATTCATAATATATTTCCCAATTAATAAAGCTGCTTACCAGATATGGTGGCCGCCATCCACCAGTATATCCTCACCAACGATATAAGAAGATGCATCTGATGCAAGGAATACAACAGTGCCCTGCATTTCCTCGACCTGCGCCATGCGCATGATGGGCTGGGATTTTTCATAGCGGTCAAGTATTTCCTGCGTAAGTCCCGTATAAAGAGCGGGGCTGTATGTATATCCCGGTGAAATGGAGTTGACACGTATTCCGTATTTGATCACCTGGGAAGCAAAGTGTTGTGTAAAGTATTTAAGCGCGGCCTTGGATGTGCCGTAAGATGAGTCGTCCATTGTCTGATACAGCGGAGCCTGATTGACCACATGGGCATTCAGCGAAGTGGTATTGATGATGCTGCCGCTGTGTCCTTCTTTGATCATCATCCTGGCAGCAGTTGTTGCCACTATGTACTGACTCACAAGATTTACATTAAGGACATGGATCCAGTGGTCAACATGATCCATGTCATGTTCACTGTCCCATTCCTCTATGTCCGGGACAAGGGCTCCGCCGATGCCGGCGTTGTTGTGAAGAATATCCACACGCCCGAAGTCTTGTTCTATCTGCTCAAACAGCTTTTTTACCTGCTTCTTATCAGTGAGCTCACAGCCGTACCCTTTAGCTTTTACACCGCATTCAAGTTCTATGCCGGCAGCATTTTCTACGGCTCTTTCGATGCATGCAGGAAGGTCAACTAAGGCGACATCAGCGCCTGCCTGCGCAAGAGCAAGGGCAGTATGATAGCCGATATTCCCTGCGGCACCTGTGATAACAGCAGTCTTGCCGCTAAGGCTGAAGCGATCCATTACATTTCTGCTAAGAGTTGGAGTATCCATAGAGCAATCTCTTTTCCTATTATTCAAAGAGAGCCCGCCGCATAATGCAGCAGGCTCATGCTATTTAACAGTCGGCAATCTTTACGGAATAAGGAATACCTTGAAGCCTTCTCTGCGGTTGACCATGTCAAAAGCTTCTTTGTAGTTTTCAAGAGGGATCCTTGCGCTGATGAGGTCATCAAGCTTAAGGGCATCCATTGCATAGAGCTTAGCAAGCTTCTCCCATGATGAAGCGCCTGTTGCGAAGCTTGAGCGGTAGCGGATCTCTTTCTTCCACATTTTGTCAAGGTCGATAGTGATCGGCTTTCCGAAAACGCCTACCTGAGTGATCTGGCCTTCCTTGCGGACAAGGTCAAGTGCATTTGCAAGAGCAGGACCTGCGCCTGAGCATTCAAGGACGATGTCAACACCAAACTCTGTGCGTCTGTTAACGATCTCAGCCAGCTCTTCGTTGCTGGTAGCGTACTCATCTGCGCCAAGTCTCTTGGCAAGCTCAAGTCTCGGAAGGTCAGCAGGCATACCGCTGATGATTACGTATGCGCCGCGGATCTTGGCAAGCTGTGCGCAGATCTGTCCAATGGCTCCCGGGCCTGTTACAAGTACTACATCACCGGGCTCAATGTCGGTATGGTCGATGACTGCACGTACGCAGCAGCAAAGAGGCTCAGAGAGAGCAACTGAATCTTTGCCTTTCATGTTCTCGGGAACATGCATTACATGGTCTGCGGGAGCTACTACATACTCTGCCATGCCGCCGTTGAGGTTGATGCCGATGGAAGCCTTCTCAAGGCACATCTGGTAGTCACCCTGCTTGCAGTAATGGCAATGTCCGCAGCCGTTGATGTTGTTAAGGAATACCTGCTCGCCGATCTCAAAGTCCTTAACGTTCTCGCCGCACTTTGCGATGGTGCCGGTGAACTCGTGACCGAGAACGACCGGAGAGGTGTGTGCATATTCTTCGTTGATGATGTGCAGGTCAGTTCCGCAGATGCCGCATGCCATTACCTTGATAAGAACTTCATCTGCCTTGGGCTCCGGGATCGGGATATCAACTACTGATACGCCGTCCATGCCAAGTCCGTGACCCTGCTTTAATAATGCTTTCATTAATTGCCTCCTTGATATGAAATGATATTTTGAACTTTTTTACTGCTGTTTACTGTTGCAAAAAGCGTGCCACTTGTCAGAAAGAAAAATATCTGCTATTTTATTTTAAGAGAATTATCTCTTTTCTTCGGGCCTCTGCCTTTCTGTAAACTATCATTTATTTCTGTAAGGTTTTATCATGATCACACCAATTACATTTCCCACTGCCTTTCGATACTGGCTTCAGGCATCATCCGGACCTATTGAACTGTGTTCTTTTGCGGAACTGCCATGCACAGACCAATCTGCAGAAACTTTGTTGAGAGATGCGCGGATATTTCATATGGAAGAGCCGCTTCATGTACTTGTTGCCAAGCCGGATCACAGACACATATCCACACGATTCAGCGCTCATGTATTACCCCGCAATCTGGCGCCGGGAAGTTTTGCCAAGCTGACAGATTCGCTTTATATCATTTCGCCCGAGTGTTGTTTCCTGCTTGCGGCAAACTTTTTTTCTCTGCCCGAACTGGTCTGCGCGGCCAATGATCTGTGCGCGGTATACAGGAGCGATGCCATCTCAGCGCTTGGTCAGAGCGGAAGACCTGCACTGACTGACAAAAACGCAATAAGCCATTATCTTGATCATTCATACAACATCAAAGGTCTTAAAACTGCAAGACAGGCATTGAAGTATGCTGTCAACTGTTCTAATTCTCCAATGGAGAGTAAACTGGCAGCATTATTCTGCCTGCCGTTGAAACTTGGAGGTTTTGGGCTGCCCGTTCCGCTAATGAATCCGGCCATTGAGCTGACCCTAAACGCAGCATCGTTTCTCGGCCGTGATAACTGCCGCGTGGATATGTTATGGGAGACTCCTAAAGTTGTATTGGAATATGACAGCAATCTGACTCATCTTTCACGTGAGCAGCATCATTATGACAAGAAACGCGCCACATCGCTGGCCATGTCCGGATATACCGTGATAAGTGTTACGGCTGATCATCTTAACAGTCATTCTTCAATCGATAAACTGTGTCTGGACCTAAGAAGCGCACTCGGGATAAGGACACACATGGACAGGTTTAACAAATACAGTAAAATCCGGCATGAAACAGTAGAAAAGATAATATACAGGAGAGCCGGTGTACAGAAATTACGCTTGTGACCATAAATCCGGCCGGGCATGTACAGAAATTACGCTTGTGACCACAAATTCAGCCGGAAATGTACAAAAATTACGCTTGTGACCATCCTCGTGTGGTCACAAGCGTAATTTCTGTACACCGAACCCCCAAAGTGTGGTCACAAGCGTAATTTCTGTACACAGAAGCATTGCGGGTTGATTCCGGGGCAGCAGATCATTCTATGTCATCCAGGAATCTTCCGGGTTTTGTAAGCCATCCGGCCGCGTAAGCGGCAAAGTAGGCTGCAGGATTTGCAAACTGTCCCGGGAACTTCTCATAGTTTGTCATCTCTTCAAAACCGTGGCCGCTTCCTTCGACCATGATGATCGTCTTATCTTCGCTGGCTGCCTCATCATATGTCAGGTCAATATTCACGAACTCATGATTGCCCTGGTTGCCCTGGCAGAGGAGAGGAACGTGAATGCCCCTGACATTTGCCCTGGTGCTCAGGCGGTTGAAGTTCTGGTCGAGTCCCCAGAGATCGCATTCGTTAAAGTTGAATTCTCCGTCGAACTGAAGCTCACCATCCAGAAATGCGTCGATCGTTGTGACCCATGCGCCTGAATAATACTGGGAACGGATGGGGTCATTTCTTTCGCGGCAGGTATAAATGATCTCGTTGGTTACGCTTCCGTCCGGATGAAGGAGCGGGCGTTCTGATCTGGTATGCCCGAGAAGAGTGTTATCCTGAATATAAAGCTTGTTAAATGCATGGTTCTGGCCGGAACCGGCAAGGACAAGCACGTCATTGTCAATAAAGTTGCCTTTTCCGAGACGCATGTCTTCTTTGCGCTGCTGGCACCATGCAAGGATTTCTTTGTAGTATTTAACCTTTGCAATGTTGAAACGCCTGACAAATTCCCTGTCATAGTGGGTGGCGCCGGGCGCATAACCGTTGTCGGGGTTAAACGGATCGAGTTCTGGTATGCGCTCCATTCCGCTCCTGAAATCCTTTACGGAAGGGTCGATGCCAAGAAAATCCATTATTCCGTGGTTTGCATCGATCAGCATCAGTCCGTCAGCCGGCATGAGATCGGGAAATTCAGGGAAGGGTACGATCCTGTTGGTTGCTGCGAAACGTCCGGTTCCGTTTTCGGCAAGATATTGATATGAACTGGTAAAGCAGCCTCCCTGGCTGTGCCCGAACAGGATGACTTTCTTTATGCCGGGGTAGGAGCGCATAAAACGAACATACTTGTCGATAGCAAGCATGTTTTCCTTATAGCTTCTGCGCCCGAGCGGCATTCCGGCTGTCACGAAACCCTGTTTCGCGAGTTCTCTGACAGGCGAAAAGTTCATTATGTATTCTCCGCTGTGTGTCGCAATTATGGCGATCTCACTGCGCCTCGTCTTTACTTTCGGAAGGTGCACGCTGATCGGAAGTACCATGTCCTCGATCATGTAAAATTCACTGGTTATCTCTGTGGGATATTTCATCTTTTCTCCTTGCTGCAATATCATATCAACGGTTCGGTTTCAGGGATCATCCTTGACCGTGCTTCTTCAAGCCCTTCAAGCCAGAGCTTCATTTCATCGCGAAGGTCAAGCAGATCGGCGGTGTCAGGTCCGGCAGCACCGAGGTCTTTGCGCAGTTTGACGATCAGATTCTTGTCGCTGATCCTTCCGATGCCGAAGATAACGGCGCGGTACTGTTTGCTGTCAGCGCTGAGTGCAATGTAGAGCTGGCCGATATGGCAGAACTCGCTTCGGAGTATCTGTTCATAAAGATCTTTGTTCTCCACATCAGCGCCTATGCCAAGAAACTCAAGGTCTTTGATTGCTTTTTTCCGTGTGCGGGATAAGCCGAACCTGCCCGGAGGATTTTTTGTCACGACCATGAAGTTCATGAAGCAGCGCATGAAATTGTCAGCATATCCTCCGACACCGTACCGGTTGGGGGAATAACGCATGTCAAACAGCTTCCTGCGGTATATATCTTCCTCGGGAGCTATCCCGGCCTGTATTGCTCCTTCCAGCATGGCAAGGCGCATTGACGGATCCTTTTCCTCATAATAACTCCGCGGCCATCCGGAAAGGTAATCTCCCATTGGGACCGGAGCCGGAGCAGCTTCTTTGATGGTCTCATTAAATTTCATTGCATAAACCTCCAATAGAGCCTTTTTTTGAATTATAGATTTTGGCGGACTGAAAGGCAATAGCATTTGAGGCGTAATAAGCGGAGTTTAACTGGCATGATTATTGCAAGAATTGTTAATACCAGGAATATGTTTTTCGAATAATGGTGAAGCCAATTTTACGGAGGAAAGAATCATGACAAGAGAAGAAGTATTAGCAAAGATAATCGAGTTCGCTGCAATGGCATTCAAAAAAGACTCGGCTGAGATCAAAGAAGACACAGACATCGCTAATGAGCTTGGCG
This sequence comes from Lachnospiraceae bacterium, assembly GCA_015057955.1. Taxonomy (GTDB): domain Bacteria; phylum Bacillota; class Clostridia; order Lachnospirales; family Lachnospiraceae; genus RGIG5612. The sequence goes on from SVDE01000001.1 coordinate 27,462, forward strand.
TTGCTTCCAACCAGCGTGTTGCCATGAGCGCATCGATCGAGAATGAATTTGATGTAATGATACCGGTAGCAAGATTCGGCAAATTTGCAACAATTGGAGATCTCGTTGATTTTGTAATGGACGAGATGTGATCTTACCGATCCCCGATATTTACAGACAAGGAGATTGATATGGCTTTGACAAATGTTAAATTAGGCAAAAATCTGAGAAGCGTCTCAATAGTCGGCGTTGGCGCCACACCGTTCTTTGACTCGATCACGAACGATACCTACAAAGGCATAACCAACGGCGAGCTGTTCGGACATGCAGCTCTTGATGCAATGAAGGATTGCGGCATCGAGCCACGTGATGTTCAGTTTTTCTATCACGGCTCGGCAAATCCTTATATCCTTTTCAAGGCAGTAAGTGCCAACATGCAGGTCGCAGACTGGTTCGGCATGCGCGGCAAAGGATCTGTTGCTCATTCAGAAGGCTGCTGCACAGGCTACATTGCGTTGGAAGAGGCTGTAATGGCAGTTGCCAGCGGAATGTATGACTGTGTGCTTACCGGCGGCTGCGACATGGGCAAGGGAATGCCTGACGGCAATACACCTGACCATATGCGTACAGCACTTACGGCAGAGATCGTTTTCCCTGATCTCGATTCGCTGTTTGACAGGGCATACGGAAGATATCTCGGCGGCGGCCCGGGCATGAACCATGATGACTGGATCAACTTCTATGCAAAGGAGAACAACATGACTCCCGAGCAGATAGATGACATCCTTGCACATCAGGCATATTATTTCCGACGCAATGCATCTCTCTGCCCGAGAGCAATGAAGCGTGAGACTTACGATGAGCTGGCCAAGGCAGCCGGATACGATGATGTATGGGAGTACATGAGGTCTCCGTATAATCCGAAGATGACGCAGTACTTAAGAACCTCCAGCGACTCTTCGGTTGCAGACGGCGCAGCTGCATGTATCGTTGTCCCGACAGAAATAGCACATAAATTTACTGACAAACCTGTTGAAGTGCTCGGCATAGGAGCATCTGTACTCGACGCGATCGTTCCTCACCTGGAGAAGAAAGCTACAGCAGAGGCAGCCCGTCAGGTATATGAGCTTACAGGACTTACTCCCGATGACATGGACATCCTGTATGTAAATGACTTTATCGGATCATCCGCATTTCTCGCTGCAGAGGAAGTCGGATATCTTCCTAAGGGTGAAGGTTGGAAATATGTAATGGACGGAAGGATCGCATTTGACGGCGACAAGCCGATGAACACAAATGGCGGAAGAACCTCTTATGGCCATGCATTCGCGGCTTCAGGACTTGCGGACATATTTGAGGCTGTTACCCAGATGCGCGGAGAAGCAGGCGACCGTCAGGTCAAGAAACTTCCGAAACATGTATTTCTCAGGGGATTCGGCGGATCGCAGAACGTGCGCTGCATCATCCTGAAGGCAGGTTTTTAAGAGGGAGGTTCATGATGAGTAACGAAAAAAACATAAAGGCTGAAGATATCTTTAATCCCGAGCATATAGTAGAGAAATTCTGGAACGGTCTCAAGGAAGGCGTGGTATATGCCAGAAAATGCAAGGAGTGCGGAGCAATAGAGTTCCCTCCGCATCTTGCATGCAACACATGCGGCTATCACGAGACAGAGTGGACAACACTGACCGGTTACGGCGACCTTGTTACATTCGTCTTCACAGGTGTACTGAATGCAAGGCTTGAGCTCGAAGACCTCGGACTGAAGTATGTATGCGGCGAAGTTGCACTTGATGGCGGTCCTGCGATAAACGCGGTCATTCTTGGTATTAATAAGAAAAAAGCCCGCGAGATCAAGGACAAACTCCCTGTCCGTGTACGCCCGGTATTCTATGACATGGGCAGATACACCACATTATTCTTTGAATTGGACGAGTGATTGTAAAAAAGAAAATTGCATTGTAAAAATGCAATACTGTTCACGTATGTGAATGAAAAATGCCGATTTTACAAGGGTTTTTAAATTGGCATAGGAATTGCAAATTTTATAACAACCACCCTGGTCCCTTAATGGGAGAGGGAAAATAATTGTTAATTATTTTTAGGAGGAAACATTAATGAAAAACAAAGCAGCAAAGATTTTCGTCGTACTTGCAGTAGTAGCGGCACTCCTTGCAGTAGCTGTAGGATGCGGATCAACACCTGCACCTACAACCGCAGCTCCCGCTGAAACAACCGCAGCTCCTGCAGGCGGAGAGACAGAAGCTCCTGCTGAGACAGAAGCTCCCGCCGGCGGCAAGAAGATCGCATTCAACGTTCCGTCTCTTGGAAATGACTTCATGGTAGCAGTATCAAACGCCATGAAAGAAGCTATTGAGGCACAGGGATGCACTTTCCAGATCGACTCATGCGACGGTGACGTTACAAAGCAGACAGACCAGATCGAGAACTATGCACAGATGGGATTCGATGCGATCGTAATCTGGCCGGTTAACGCAGACGGACTTGCATCTGTTGTTCAGCGTATTGAAGCTGAAGGCGTTCAGTGTCTCGGATTTACAAATGCTATCGATGGCGCAACTGCTTCAATGGTCAGCGCTGACGACTACGGCATGGGCGAGGCAGAAGCCGACATGGCTAACGACTGGATCGAGAAGACCTTCCCGGATGCAGGCAATGGCGAAGTAAAGGTCCTCTTTATCGCATCTTCTTCAACACCTGAAGCAGTTCAGCGTAGCGAAGGAATCCAGACCCTTATCGAGAAGAACCCCAAGGTAACAGCCCTCATCGAGCAGATCGACTGGAACGATCCTATCGGCGCACGTAACACTGTTGAGAATGCTCTCCTTGTCAACAATGACATCAAGTGCATCTGCGCAGTTAACGGAACAACCGGTGTTGCAGCCAACTCTTATGTAACAAGCGCAAACTCACCGATCACTGATCTCTCACAGATCGGTATCTTCTGTGTTGATGATACTGAAGAGATCGATGATCTCATCAAAGCTTCAGAAGCTAATACAGCAGCTCTTCGCGGTACCGTATCAATGGGAACTATCGGCGATACAGTTCACGACTTCATGCTTGCTATGCAGCCGTTTATCGATGGCGGAAATATCGAAACAATTCATGGTTCAGCATTCCCGATCACTCCGGAATCATTCAAGTAATCATTAACAATTTATTGTCAGGTCCCCTGAATCATATTCGGGGGACCTGAATTGCAGAAGAGATCAGGAGCGTAAAAAACATGGAACCCAAAATAGTCTTGGAGATGAGAGACATCTCAAAATTTTATCCCGGTGTTGTTGCGCTTGATAAAGTCAATCTTTGGGTGCGCACCGGAGAAGTTCATGCTTTGCTCGGAGAAAACGGAGCCGGAAAATCCACGCTTATCAAAGTACTTTCCGGAGCTGTCAAAAATGATGAAGGCACAATAGTTATCGATGGCAAGGAATATGAACATATGACTCCTGCCATATCCAGAGCCGAAGGCGTGGAAGTGATTTATCAGGAATATAACCTTGTTCCCTGGCTTTCTGCGGCTGAGAATATCTGTCTGGGTGATCAGATGCATGGTATTGTCAATCTTAAGGAACAGGTAAAAAATACACAGGCACTTTTTGACAAATATCATATCAACGTTAATCCGAAGGCAACTGTTGCATCACTGCCTCCGGCAAAGCAACAGCTGGTTGAGATCGCCAAAGCAATCTATAAAAATCCCAAAATAATCGTAATGGATGAGCCGACCGCGCAGCTGACAGTGGCTGAGGTAGATAATCTTTATGAGATAATCCGCAATCTGAAGGAAAGCGGAACGGGTATAATATTCATCTCCCATCGTCTGGAGGAACTGTTTGCCGTTACTGACTGCATTACCATCATGAGGGACGGCCAATATGTTGATACTGTTATAACAAGCGAAACTAACCGCGACGAGCTTATCAGGCTCATGGTTGGAAGAGAATTAAAGAATATCGGTGAACGTACCAGCATGGCAACTGACGAAGTAGTGCTTGAGGTCGAAAATATCAGCGGATACAGAAATGAGCCGAGTTCGTTCAAACTCCACAAGGGAGAGATCCTGGGATTTGCCGGACTTGTCGGTTCGGGCCGTACGGAGCTGATGAGGCTCATATTTGGCGCGGACAAGCGTCTTAGCGGCACCATCAAGGTTTTCGGCAAAGAAGTTAAGATCCATTCGCCGCAGGATGCGATCAATGCAGGTATTGGTCTTATCCCGGAAGACAGGAAGATGCAGGGCGTTTTCCTTAATCAGAATATTGCGTGGAATACCAGTATCGGAAATATCCATGCTGTTACAACCAACGGTCTGATCGATGAAAAGAAGATCAGGATACAGGCAGAGGATTATAAAGATAAGCTGAAGATCAAAACACCGTCCATTAAACAGCTTGTAAGAAACTTAAGCGGCGGTAATCAGCAGAAAGTGGTTCTTGCCAAAGTACTTGCGCAGAATAACGAGATAATAATATTTGATGAGCCTACCCGTGGTATTGATGTGGGAGCCAGAGCTGAAATATATGAACTTATGAACGGACTGGCAGAACAGGGCAAGTCAATACTCATGGTTTCATCAGACATGGAAGAGCTTCTGGGGATGAGCGACAGGATCCTTGTTGTGGCGGAAGGACGCCTCACCGCAGAGTTTGACAGGCCGGAGTTTGATCAGGAAGAGATCATGAAAAAAGCTTCAGTAGATTAAGGAGACAGAGCATGGAACAATCATCGTTTAAATCATTTATTAAAAATAACATGATGTGGCTGATCCTGATAGGCATCATGATCATATTCGCGATCCTTTCGCCGAACTTCAGGTCTTTCAAGAACATCATGAACATCTTGACCCAGAATGCGTATTTCATCATAACAACGATAGGCATAGCCGTTATCATGATTAGCGGCGGTACTGACCTTTCCGTTGGACATATTCTGGCTACTGCAGGTATATGCACTGCACTTATACTGCAGTCAGGAATACCTACAGTTGCAGCGATCATTCTTGGTATTGTTGCAGGCCTTGTTGTTGCGACAATACTCGGAGCATTTAACGGTCTCATGGCCAATACTCTGAAGATACATTCAATGATCGTTACATTGGCGACCATGACAATGTTCCAGGGAATCGCATTTATCATTTCACAGTCAAAGTCATACTATAACTTCCCGGCGGGATATCTTACCATCGGACAGGGTTATGTCGGACCGATCTCAATTCCGGTCATCATTACGATTGTGGTCATTCTGGTCATTCATTTTATCCTTTCCAAGACCTGCTTCGGAAGATTCATTTACGCTGTCGGCGGAAACCCTGAGACTGCACGTCTTGCCGGTATCAATGTTTCAAAGATCAAACTCATGGCATTCGGACTCGGCGGAATCCTGTTTGGTATCGCTTCGATCGTACTGACAAGCCGTGGCGGATCTGCCAGCGCGAACTTAGCTCCAAGCATTGCTTTCGACGGAATCACAGCCTGCGTACTTGGCGGTGTATCCTTCATAGGCGGTGCCGGAAAGGTTGCTGATGCAGTAGCCGGATGTCTGGTACTTGGTGTTCTCAGTAACGGAATGCAGATGGTCGGAATGGGTGTTAATACCCAGTACGTTATCAAGGGCGCCATCCTGCTCCTTGCTATCGGCTACGATACATTCCAGCGTTCAAGACAGGCAAAGGCAAAGAAAACAGCTTAATCGCAGATCATAAGTCGAGGAGGCATATATGGCAAAAAAGAAAGTTGTCGGATGGTCATTCGGCAGAAACATGAGCAATACTGATGTCATTATCAAGGAAGCGCTCCTGGTGTGCGAAGCCGCCGGTTTTGACATTGAATTCATAAATGTCAGCACAATGAACATAAAACCCTGTATCGGCTGCTGCCGCTGTGTTGGCCAGCTGGCAAGTGAGACAGGCAGCGGAGCATGTTTCCAGAAAGATGATTTCCCGATCCTTCAGGAGTCATTCCTTTCAGCGGATGCGATGATCTTTGGCTCACCGGTATTTGAGTTCGCACCGACAGGTCTGTACAAGACAGTAGCGGACCGCTTTGGACCGTCACATGACATCACATTTGTCGGACCGGCTATCGAAGCAGGGAAAAAAGCAGGAAGAGATCCGTCCACTTATCCGGATGAGAGGTCTCTGAAGCCGCGCGTAGGTGCTTTAGTGGCTGTTGGCGGTGCAAGAACAAAGAACTGGACGTCTCTTGCATTACCGAATATGTACGAACTGGCTTTCCCCATGGCAATAGATATCGTGGATAAGCTGCTGTACCACGGAGCAATGAATGTTGAACATGTGCTCGGAGTCCCTGAAGTAATGGAAAAAGCCAGAAAACTTGGCGAAAACATCGTTGCGGCCCTGAATGCAGAAACCGAAGAGGAGAGAAGAAAATACCGCGGCACAGAAGAAGGCACATGCCCTGTCTGCCATGAAGATCTGCTTCAGGTCATGCATGACGGGAACAAGGTTGAGTGTCCTGTCTGCGGCATCGAAGGAACTCTTGACATAGTCGACGGAGAGATCAAAGTGACATTCTCCGAGGCCCAGATCAAACGTTCCCGCCTCAACATGGATGGTAAATGGGAGCATTCAAACGAGATCCGCGACGGCGCGATGACACAGAAAAAAGTTGAAAACCTTGCCGAACTCAAGAAACCATATAAGGATGTCGGCAAAAAGAACTAACCTCAAAAAAGAGAGGAAGGCATAGTATGAGTAAACTGGTTTCCGTCTGGATAGACGGAAAGGAATTGAAGGTGGAGGAAGGCTGCGGCATGCTGGAAGCAGCTCTTGCCAACGGCATTTACATTCCTCACCTCTGTCACCATCCGGATCTTCCGGAACTGGGGAGCTGCCGTCTGTGCCTGGTGCAGGAAGAGGGGAAGAGCGATATCATCCCCTCTTGTACCTTAAAGGCCAGAGAAGGTCTACGGATCATTACTCAGAGCGAAGAGATCAAAAAGCACCGCAACCTGGCAATGGAGCTGATACTTGCAGCTCATCCCGAGGATTGTACAACATGCCCGAAATACGGACGCTGTGAATTCCAGACTCTTATCCAGTACATGGGTGTGACTCCGACAAGGATGCGGATGCGTACAAAGACCATACCGGTAAAAGAGAACCCTCTCATCGTTCATGACATGCTCAGGTGCGTTCTCTGCGGCCGCTGTGTGCGGGCGTGCAGGGACATGCGCGGAGTGGAAGTCCTTACATATCAGAAAGAAGGGCTTGAAACATATGTCGGAACGATCCATAAAAAATTACTGACAGAAGAAGACTGCCGGTTCTGCGGAGCGTGCGCGGAAGTCTGTCCTACAGGCTCGATCCGCGACGCGGCGAATTATTCTCCGATAGAGAAACGCGATACGCTTATCCCGTGCCAGGCAGAATGCCCGGTCCATCCGGACATACCCAGATATATACGTCTTACAAAAGAAGGCAGATACGCTGAAGCTGCCGCAGTTATTCATGAGAAGATCCCCTTCCCGGAGAGCCTGGGCAGGGTATGCACTCATGTATGTGAAACAAAGTGCCGCAGGGGCGAAGTGAATGAAGCTCTTTCTATCCGAAACATCAAGCGGTATGCGGCTGAACATGACAGAGAATATCTTTGGAAGAAAAACAGCAAGAGGCTAGCGCCTACAGGCAAAAAGGTCTGTGTGGTCGGCGCCGGCCCTGCGGGAATGACAGCTGCTTTCTATCTTGCAAAGCAGGGTCATGAAGTGACCATAAAAGAAGCCCTTCCGAAAGCCGGCGGACAGCTGCGCTACGGAATTCCCGAATACCGTCTCCCGGCAGAGTGCCTTGATAAGGAGATAGGATATCTGGATGAATTCGGGGTTAAGATCGAAACAGATACAAGGGTGAACCGCCCGCCGGAACTCCTTGGAGAGTATGACGCTGTGCTGGTAGCTGTAGGCACTCACGGCGGCGTAAAACTCCCTATACCGGGAAAGGACTTCGAAGGAGTACTGGTAAATGCAGAATTCCTTCGCAATGCAGCAATGGGAAATCCCACCGGAATGGGTGAGAAGGTTGTTGTCCTCGGAGGCGGAAATGTTGCATTTGACTGCGCAAGAACAGCAAAACGTCTCGGTGCTAAAGAGATACATCTTGCATGTCTTGAAGCCAGAAATGTCATGACTGCCGACGATGAAGAGATCGAGCAGGCACAGGAAGAAGGGATCTTTGTACATCCTGCCCAGTCTTTCGAGCGCATTACCGGAACGGAAGACGGTCATGTGACCGGCGTTGATTTCATGAATGTGACAAGATTCTATTTTGATGAGAACCGCAGGGCGATCACCGAAAAAGAAGAAGGTTCGGAACATCATATAGACGCTGATACAGTAATCTTTGCTGTCGGACAGAGGACAGATCTCCCTGAAGATTCAGGCCTTGAGCGGGGAAGAGCAAACTCCATCGCAGTAAATGACAGCCTTGAAACAAATGTGCCGGGCATATTTGCATGCGGCGACGCAACATATGGAACCAAATCTGTCATCATGGCAGTAGCTGCCGGAAGAGATGCTGCGTCCCGGATCGATAAATATCTTGGGGGAGACGGCGATATATCTGAAGTGCTGACAGAGCCTGATGAGGCGGATCCTCATATAGGCAGGATCGAAGGCTTTCCTAAGCTTGCGCGCAAGGAAGAGCAGTTCCTTCCTGTAAATGAACGAGATCATGATTTCAGACAGATCAGCAGCGGTATCTGCGATGCTGATATCTGCGGCGAAGGAACAAGATGCCTTCAGTGCCAGCTTAGGTTTACGGTGACTCCGGCCAGAGTCTGGAGCGATTTCCAGGAAAAGGAGGGCGCCGTCAATGCTTAAGAGAAATGAAAACGCGGTCAGGACCGCAAAAGAACTGACATTAGAAGAACTGAAAGCACAGATCGGTTCCGTAAGAGATTATGACGGGATCGCATCTCCGCTTGAAAACGCAGAAACACCGTCCTGCCTTGTTATCGCTCTTAAGAACGAAGACAGGGACGGAATGCTTGGGATATTATTTGAGAAAAATGCCGAGGGAGTGGCTGCAGGTGCATTGGCTGTATCAAGAGTCACAGGCTGCGGCAGCATAGCTGCTGTTGTGCGCACCGAAGAGCAGAAAAAGGCTCTCATCTCGGCGGCAGAAGAAGCCGGGATCAAGATCGATCCTGCCATTGTGGACGACATGGCGGATGTCAGGGCATTTAAAGAGGCCATTTTCCTTCATCCGGCATATCTGGCAGCATGTGCTGACAGGATAACAGGCATTGAATCCGGCGTCATCCTTGCAGAAGAAGGCGCTGAGCCTGAAGAGTATCTTTACGGAAGCCCATGGGCATCCGTGATCAGAAACAGAGGCATTGCTTACAGAATAGGAAACCGTTTCTATACAAGCGAATTGAATGATTCAAAGATCATGGCGGGATTCCATTTCGGAAGCGGAGTGATCCATCCTGTAAAGGAAGGCAGCTGCATGGTGCAGACCGGTATAGAAGCGATCCATGACCTGAGGAAAGACAGCTGCGGCAAATGTACATTCTGCAGGGAAGGGCTTTTCCAGCTTGAAGCCATTTTCGAGGATGCCTCAAGAGGACGCGCCGGCAGTGAAGACCTGCTCATGATACATGAACTGGCAGAAGCCATGGATACCCTGAACAACTGCTCATTCGGACTTAATGCCGCAGGAGCTGCCCGGAGCATTGCGGACAACTTCGCCTTAGAACTTGAAGAGCATGTGCTAAAGAAGGTCTGCCGCACAGGAAACTGCAGCGCATATACATCGTTTGTAATAGACAGTACAAAATGTTCAGGAAGCGGAAAGTGTGCCGAGGTCTGCCCGGATGACTGCATAGACATTAAAGAGGGATTCACATCAGTGATCGACAGCTTTGGCTGCTCACATTGCGGGAAATGCGTGGACGCCTGTGAAAACGGTGCTGTGCTGAAAGTATCGGGTGATAAGAAACCTGACCAGAAAGCAGTACGTTTAAGCGGTGCGGCGGCATCAGAAAGCAGACCGGATAAACCTGCAAAGGAGAAGACCGCAATGGATTCGGCAAAGATAAACAGCTTAAAGCGCAAAGCCAGGAGCATGGCAAAGGCCGCGATCAGCAAAGCAGATACAGTACAGGAGACTGCACCGTCTGTACAGCCAAGAGAAAGAGGAACCGGACCGGTGAAAAAATTAGAAACAGATATCGTCATAATAGCAGGAGGACCTGCCGGACTTGCAGCTGCAGTCGCAGCAGGAGAGAACGGGGCACGCACTATCCTTATTGACAAGGCAAATACAGTGGGCGGTGCCGCAAACATGGGAATGGGCCCTCTCGGCATAGACACTAATATCCAAAAGGCGAATTTCAACAATATTTCCGTTGAATATGCCCTGAAGAAACACATGGAATATACCCATTACAGAGTTGACGAAGACCTTGTATCCGCATATTTCCACAAGAGCGCGGATACCATCAACTGGCTGCAGGACATGGGCGTGGAATTCTTCGGCGCTTTCAGATATTTCAAAGAGTCCGAAGCCACCTGGCATATAGTCAAGTCCGACAACGGAGTTATCGGACCAAGAGCTGCCGGAAAGATGGCGAGGATCCTAGCAGAAAAAGCCAGGGAGCAGGGAACTGAGATCATGCTCGAAACGGCGGGAGTTGACCTCATCAAAGAGGGAGACAAAGTAGTTGGCGCAACGGCAATAGGTTCAGACGGTACTGAATATGAGATCCGTGCAAAGGCAGTCATAGTAGCGACCGGCGGATTTATCGGAAATAAGGAAATGGTGAAAAAAGAATTCGGACTCACCCTCCAAGAGGATTTCTTCCCGTTCCATATGCCCGGACTTCAGGGCGATGGCCTGAAGATGATGTGGAAAGCAGGAGCTTGTAAGTTCGGTCTGAACATTGAGGCGATCTATCAGGTCCCTGACAATGCCACATGGGGAGTTCTCGATGGAGTGCTCAGGCAGCCAAACCTCCTGATCAACCAGTTTGGTGAGAGGTTCATGGACGAGGGCGACATGGGAAATACCACATATACCGGAAACGCAATAGCTCTTCAACCCGGAAACTATGCATACTGCATTATGGACCGCGGTATTCTGAGACATTATCAGAAGAATGGTCCCGACATAGTCGATCTTGTACATCCTTCGCAGGTATTCTTCGAATTTGATGAAGTAGCGGCTAAAGCAGTGGAACAGGATTATCCGGCTTACGCTGAAGGCAAAACTGTTGCCGAACTGGCCGAAAAGATCGGTATCGATCCCGAAGTACTCCAGATGACGATCGATGAGTACAACGAAATGTGCGAGAACGGTCTGGACAGCAAATTCCATAAACAGCGGAAATTCCTGCATCCGATCACAGGCAAGGGCGGCTACATATGCGGAAAGTTCTATCTCGGAGCATACGGAACCATCGGCGGAGTAAGGATAAACAGGTACTGTGAGGTCCTTGATGAAAATCAGATCCCTATCGAGGGATTATATGCGGCAGGTACTGATGCAAATACCATATACGGTGACAGCTATAACTTCACACTTCCCGGAAATAGCATGGGATTTGCAGTAAATACAGGAAGAATGGCAGGAGAAGCCGCAGCACAATACATAAAAGAATAATGACCGGCACGACCGGGCAGATAATTTATTTGACAAAAGGAGTTTTAAAAATGAGAATAGCATTAGTAATGGAATGGAGCACAAGTGCAAGAAACGAGATCGTAAACAGCGTGCTCACAAAGGTAGCAGAGGCAAACGGACATACAGTAGTCAACTATGGACAGTACAACATGGAAGACTTCCGTCAGACCTATAATCAGAATGCTGTATTTGGAGCAACTCTTCTCGCTGCAGATGCTGCTGATTTCGTAGTTACCGGATGCGGAACAGGAGAAGGAGCAATGCTCGCATTCAACTCCATGCCCGGAGTTCAGTGCGGTCTGGTGATCGATCCCGCTGATTCTTATCTGTACACCCAGATCAACGGCGGCAACGCAATGTCACTTCCTTATGCAAAAGGCTGGGGCTGGGCTGCAGAAGTCAATCTGGAGTATGTGTTTGAAAAACTGTTTGTACAGGAGCCGGGCGGAGGATATCCTCCTTCAGCTGCAGCAAGTGAGCAGAGAAACGCAGCGCTTCTTACCAAACTGAAAGCAGTTTCCCATACCAGCATCGAAGACATCCTCGCAGCTGAGGATCCCGATATCCATGAGATGGTAGTAAATGCATTCGGCGGAAAGAGGCTGGAACTCTTCCGTGAGAACTGCAGAAACGCAGATATCCTTAAAGCAGTAGAGGCAGCACTCGCAAAGTAAAAGATCATGTTTGACCAGGGAATGACCTTATTGAATAACGGCTTATATCAGCGCCAGAATGTGACAACACAGCTGGTGCAGGATATGAGTGTGCTTCAGATGAGTGCCATTGAATTGGAGAACTATCTTGAAAAACTGTCGCTTGAGAATCCGGTGATCGAGCTTGAAGAAGATGAAAAACAGAGTTCACAGGAACAGATGGACTTCTTCAGAAAACAGGAATGGCTTGCTGCAGGCGACAGGCAGAATAAAACCTATTATGACAGTGACGGAGATGAAGACTCTCCTGAGAATTATTGGAAAGACACTAAAAACCAGGAGAGTCTTGCTTCGTATCTGCGCGATCAGGTACTGCTCGCCCCGTATAACCATATAGAACGGGAGATCGTAAATTATCTGATACTGTCTTTGGACGGGCGTGGTTACTGTCAGGAAGATCTTGGCGAGATCGCCAGATACTATGATGTCCCCGAGGGAAAAGTTGAATTGCTTTTGAAGGATATCCAGTCAATGGAACCTGCAGGAGTGGGAGCAAGAAATCTGGAAGAGTGTCTTGAACTTCAGCTGGACAGGATAAATCCGCACGCAGACATTACCAGAAAGATCATACGGGAACATCTGACGGATCTTGCCAAAAACCATCTTCAGGATATCGCCAGAAAACTTCAGGTTCCGCTGTCAACGGTGACTGCAAGCTGTGAAGAGATAAGAACGCTGAACCCTAAACCGGGTAATGCTTTTGCAAATAATGAGAGCCTGAAATATGTTACTCCTGATGCGCTTGTTATTCAAAGGGGAGACCATTTTGAGGTCATCGTCAACGAATACCAATACCCGAGTTTCAAGATCAGCGATTATTATCAGCATCTTGAACAGACAACAGACGACAGGCAGGTTAAGGAATATCTTAAGGAGAAGATCCAACAGGCAAATAATGTCGCGGGCAGCATAGCCATGAGGACTTCCAACCTGACAAAACTCCTGGAGTTCCTTGTTGTGCGGCAGGAGGATTTCTTCAGGTATGGGCCGGGGCATAAAAAGCCTCTTAAACTGTCAGATATTGCGATGGAATTCCAGATGCATGAATCGACCGTGAGCAGGACTCTGCGCAGCAAGTATCTCCAGTGTTCATGGGGAGTATTTCCACTGAGGTATTTCCTCTCCGGGATATCCAACATATCACAGTCGGGAGCAATGCCCCAGACACAGGATAAAGTAAAGAGCATGATCACAGGGATAATCGCGTCAGAGAATAAAAAGAAACCATACAGTGATGAAGCCATCAGGAATATCCTGATCGAGAAATTTAACATCGACATATCACGCAGGACTGTCAATAAGTATCGTCAGGAAATGAACATACCCGATAAGAGCGGGCGAAAGGACTGGAGTTTATGATCAACCGGTGGAGGGCAGCACTTAGCGTCAACGCCGGGCTGTCCCTCAAAACTGAAGATCTGTGCATCTGGGTGGATGCAATTCATAAAGATAAAGTACCGGATTTTTCAACGCTGAGCGAGGAGCATCAGCGTTGGATTTTTTCATCCCCTGATTTCGCAGATCCCGATGTGATCTGCTTCACACACTGCCATGATGATCACTACTCAGAGGAACTCTGTGACAAAGCTGCAGCCATATACCCGGATGCCTGTGTGATAGCCCCGGAAGCTCATCACAAGGGACAGATCCTCTTACACGGAAGCGAGATGATGATCAAAGTAAAAAACCGCCTTCTCACTTTCCGCAGACTGATCCATGAAGGAGAACAGTTTGCAGATGTTCCCAATTACGGCCTGATGATCGAGGATGACGGTGAAAGAATACTGGTGATCGGAGACTGCGCGCTTCAGGGATCGGGACTTGAGGAATGGATCAGGAACTGTGACATTGATACCGTGTTTGCTCCGTTTCCGTGGGTAAGTCTTAAGCAAGGAAGAGAATTCCTGACAAAAACATTAAAGCCTTCCTGTCTGATCATCTATCATCTGCCTCTGCCTGAAGATGATAAATACGGCTATGTGAAAGCAGCAAAAAAAGCTGCAATGCAGTTGGAAGGAATTGACGATGTGCGGCTCATGACTGATGCTTTTCAGGTGGAAGAACTATAGAACAGCATATCTGTGATCTGATCGGATGTTATGCCGCCAAAATAATCTGCAAGTTGGAATTGACTTAGAATGTCAATAAATGTATCCTCGTCAAATAATGCTCCTTCAAGAGCGCTGCAGATATCATCAACCGGCTTTCTTGCCATAAAATCCCCGAAAAAAGAAATAGAACTTACATGATTGCCTGAAAGTGAAAGCGCGATCTCTATTGTGCCGCCCGGGAAACGGCGCTTTATATGAAGGCCGGCATCCGGAGACCTTCCGTAATTCCATTCAGGAGTATCGTATTTTGACTCCTTCAGAAGCAGGACTGCTTTAAGCTCATCTTCATCAAGCTTTCCTGTGACATAGTTTTCATTGGAAAGCTCTTTTTTTATGTGCCCCCAGAATTCGGGCAGTTCCATGTCATCCTTAAGCATCTGACGTATATTACATATGCGGCTGCGCACCGACTTCATACCTTTACCTGTGAATTTCTCCGGATCGACATTAAGAGCCGACTGGACGGCTGACAGATCAGAGTCAAAAAGCAGGGTACCGTGGTGAAGGATCCGCCCGCCGATGATCTTCTGAGCTGTTCCGGATAATTTCCTGCCATTTGCCAGAATGTCATTCTTTCCGCTTGCATATGCAGGGATCCCAAGCTTTATCAGCGCTGCCACAACGGGTCTGGTAAAACGCTCCATTGAAAGCTGTTCGGATGAGTCATAGTCAGTTATGAAAGAGTAGTTCAGGTTGCCCAGATCGTGATAAACGGCTCCGCCTCCTGTTATCCTGCGGACAACATTAACAGAGTTTTCATTGACCCATAAGGTATTGATCTCGGCCTGCGTGACCTGATTGACACCGATCACGATCGTGTTCTGATTCTGCCACAGTATAAGATAGTCTCCGTCTTTGCGGTTCCTCAGAACATATTCTTCAAATGCCAGATTATAAAACGGGTCGGTACAGCCGGTTTCCAGATAAAACAGATTCTTGGACATTTTTAACTGAAAATATAGGAGGAGGCGTTAAGCCTCCTCGCCTTTAATGGTTAAACCATATTGTTTAAGTTTCCTTGATATCGTTGACGTATCAACTCCAAGCAGCAGGCTGGCTTCTTTCATGCTTGATACTTTCTGCATCGTGCTCTTGAGAAGGTCCCTCTCACACTTTGCAACGGCTTCGCCCAAAGTAAGCTCTCCTGCGGTTTCATTCGTGTCAGAGACAGACACAGGGCTGAGATCTTCAGGGTCTTCCTCTATATCCAGAATACCTTTAAGAAGAGAGTTGTCGACATACGGGAAATCTGAACAGCATACAACGAGATACTCCATGATGTTACGCAGTTCACGTATATTTCCGGGCCAGGAATAACTGGTCAGTAGCTCCAGGTTTTCATCGGTCATGCTGAAGCTGCGGTGATACTGCTCTGAGAACATTCTGATGAAATGATCGCACAGCAGTGCTATGTCGTCCTGTCTTTCCCTGAGCGGAGGGATGGAGATGGGTATGATATGCAGTCTGTAATAAAGGTCTTTCCGGAATGTTCCTTCCTGGATCTTAGCTTTAAGGTCGCTGTTTGTAGAAGCTATGACGCGTATGTTAAGTTTGATCGGCCTGGTGCCGCCCACTCTGGTGACCTCGTTGTTCTGAAGAACACGGAGAAGTTTAGCCTGAGCTTCAAGAGGCATGTCACCGATCTCATCAAGCAATATGGTGCCTTCATTTGCAGCTTCGAACAGACCCTTCTTTCCGGAAGTGCTGGCACCTGAAAATGCGCCTTTTTCATAGCCGAAAAGCTCTGACTCGATCAATGTGGCCGGGATCGACGAGCAGTTAACCTTGATGAAAGGCTTGTTTTTACGTTTACTGGAATTGTATATGGCATTGGCCACCAGCTCTTTGCCTGTACCGGATTCACCGGTTATCAGTACCGGCGCATCAGTATCACTGACTTTTTCAACCAGATATTGGATCTGCTTCATCTGCGGGGAGGATCCGATCATAGGGTCTTCTCCGGCGATCATTTTCGCTGAATCATATACTTTTACAGCTGATCCCATCTGGTGTATGGAACGCAGCGACGAGACAAACGAGTTGAAATGGTCCCTCAGATCTGAAAATGAAGACAGGCTTCGGTCCGTGGAGACAACATAAAGGATCTTTCCTTCCGCATCAAAAATGGGGAAACCGACTGCTATGCTCGGTCTTTCGTTATTCGGAAGGAAAGCAAGCCTCATGATGCGTCTTTTATCTCTTATGACTTCCGAGACTATCGGATTGGTAAAATACCTGCCGGAAGCAACAAGCGAGGATAAAGGACTGCCGATCAGTTCGTGGCGGCTGATATTAAAGCTATGTTCAAAGGACGGATTTACATAGAGTATTGTCTGATCGCTGTCAGTTATCATGACATTTTCATCCAGATGATCGACTACGATCTGATAATTGATACTGGCAGTAGTGACGATATGTATCTGCTCTTTGGCTCTTTGTAATTCGGGCAGTAAGTCGTCTTTGGAAACAGTATCACCGGAATTAAGCCGGTCCATGATAACAGAAATGCTGTTTCCAATATCCTGCATTATCTCTCTGTCTGTCCGGAAAGAATCCTTAGTGTTTTTCTGCATGATACTCTCTTTATAAAACAAAACTATATCCTGACGGAATTAACATAAAGATTATAGAACATAATATTTGATCATTCAAGTTTAATACTTTTTTACATTTGTTAAAAAAGGCACGGAAGTGGCATGGAAATTGCATCAAAGATAACCGGAATGTACAAAAATCTGAACAGGGGAGGATTGCTGCAATGACGGGAGCAGAATTAGCAGAACGCTGCAAAAAACGTGATTTTGACCGCATCACTGTTGTAACAAAAGATATATTCAAACGCATGGCAAACATGCAGAAAGTGCAGAAGGACATACCGGGAAGGATCTGCACATGTTCTGACGAATGCACTCCGCTTACAGACGCAGACGGTCAGCCTTTACATTATTCACAGAGGCAGGCGTCATACTATTATGCAAATACTGAGATCTGTTTTGTAGAGCCGATAGAAGGCGAAACTATATACAAACAGTTCCTTGACAGATACGGCGAAGGCATCTGCTGCATCAGGGAACGCGTAATGCCTGAGATGATCGCAAGGCTTGAGACACATTTCACGGATAAAGGATTTAAACCTGTTCAGAAGATGGAGAAGGATGGGGTCAAAGCATTCTGGATCGATCTTACAAAAGAATTGGGAATAGTTTTTGAAGTCATTTCCGGGGATACAGATCCGGAGCCGGCCATAAGAAGCGACATGCGCATCGCCCAGATCAATATCTCGACTCCGCATGTGCAGAAGACTATCGAATTCATCACAGAACTGCTTGAAATCGGACCGTGGGAGGTAGGCAAGCAGTGCAATGCAGTGGCACATGATACGGCATTTACGGTTGACGGAGTCCTTAAAGATCAGGAATTTGCTTTCCTTCTTGCTATTCTGGTCTGCGGCAATATCGAATGGGAAGTGATCGAACCTGTTGAAGGAAAACTGATCTATTCAGACTTTATTGAGAAGAGAGGCATCGGATTCCATCATATTCTTCAGGAGATCCCGTCAGGTAAATGGGCAAAACGCCTGGAAACTTATGCGCAGGACGGGATCAAACTTAACTGCAAAGGCGGCCTCGGACCTGTTGAATGGTGTTACATGGATACTGAAAAAGAGCTTGGCTTCTTTGTGGAACTGCGCACAGACGCAGTAATGGATAAACTTCCGGAAGGATATCTGCAGTACTTTTACCCTGCAGACTGAGCATATTATTTTTATCAGGAGGAAAAATATGGAAATCAAAATTTTTGAGAAGTTCCGTCTGGACGGCAAGACCGCTGTAGTTACAGGCGGAGCCGGCAACATCGGATATCACACCGGTATGACATTTGCCCAGGCAGGAGCAAAGATCGCAATAGTTGATCTGCCCGTATGTCTTGAGCGTTCACAGGCTATAGCCAAAGAATTTGAAGAGGCTTATGGCGTTAAATGTGCCGGCTACGGCTGCGATCTTACAGATGCAGAGGCTGTTAAGGAGATGTTCGACCAAATCGAAAAAGATCTCGGCAGTGTTGATATAGTACACAATAACGCCGGAGTAGGCGGAGCACTTGCTCCCGATATAGAAGAGTGGGATCCCGAGCACAACATGCCTCATCTGGATCACTGGAAGCAGGTTCTTGACATTAACCTTGTAAGCCAGTATATCGTTGCGACTACTGCTGCAAGAGTCATGATCCGTGAAGGCCATGGCGGAAGCATCGTCAATACAGCTTCCATGGCAGGCCACATCATTAACCAGGCTCCCATGTTCCAGACACTGGATGATTCTTCCTATGGAGTATCAAAGGCCGGAGTCCTTTATTTCACACGTCATTTCGCATCACAGGTGATCAAGTACGGTATCAGAGTTAATTCCGTATCACCCGGATACTGCTACAGCCCGAACCTTCATGACGGCCTTTCAGCAGAGATCATGGATGCTTATACAAAGACACAGCCAATCATGCGCATGCTGAATGTAGATGAACTCATGGGCGCTTTCCTTTATCTGGCAAGCGATGCTTCATCTTACATGGTAGGACAGGATATCCTGGTCGATGGAGGACATACGATCTGGTAAAAGATAGAAAGGAGTAAAGAAATGTTTGATCTACATGGATGTGTTGCAGTAGTTACAGGCGGATCAGCGGGCATCGGAAGAGGCATGGCGATCGCTCTCGCAAGGCAGGGAGCAGACCTGGCTATTATCGCAAGAAGACCTGATAAGGTTGCTGCTACAGCTAAAGAGATAGAGTCTCTGGGAGTACGCTGCCTTCCAATTGCTTGCGATGTTACAAGCGAAGAAAGCGTTATTGCTGCAAGGGAAACAGTATTAAAAGAATACGGACACATTGAAATTCTTATAAATAATGCAGGTACAGGCGGACCTCCCGTTCCGACAGTTGAAATGGAACAGGCACATTTTGAAAAGCTTGTTAATCTGGATCTGAACGCGGCATTCCGCACTCTCAGGATATTTGCAAAGCCCATGATCGAAGCGGGATACGGAAGAGTCATCAATATCGGTTCCGCAATGGGACTGCGCGGAAACATGGACATCCCTCTTGCAGGCTACCATGCAGCGAAGGGCGGCGTGATCAACCTTACCAGAGGAGTTGCATCCGAGTGGGCAAAACAGGGCGTTACATGCAACTGCATCTGCCCGGGCACATTCCCTTCAGAGTCAAATGACGAAGAGTTCATCAAGTCACAGGCTGAATTCGTACGCGTCACCATACCCATGGGACGTCCCGCGATTCCGACAGATATTGACAGAGTCGGAGAAATGGATGCCGCAATATGCTTCCTTGCTTCCAGAGAAGCTTCATATGTAACAGGTGTCATACTTCCTGTCGACGGCGGCTGGACAGCAATATAAAAGTGGCACAAAATTTGCAACTATATGAATACTTAATATGTTCATAATTTAAATATAGGAGGATTTTTACTATGGGAAAAATAATGGCGGATTATGTTCATCTTCCGAAGTTTGACGAGTACAAAGAGTGGTTCAAAGACCATTTTGAACTGTACCGTGAAGATGGCATCCTGCAGGTTACAATGCATACCAACGGCCATGAGATGTGTTGGAGCGGTGCTAACCATCGTGCAATGAGCCAGCTCAGCCACACCATCGGAGCCGATCCTGAAAATGAAGTCATCATCTGGACCCACAAGGGCGATTACTGGATGAAGGACAAGGATCCGTACGGATGGCAGACATATGCTGAAGAGCGTTTCGATCATCAGTATGTTGATGACTACAACCTGATCAAGAACATGATCTTCGAGATCAACGTTCCTACTATCGGAGCTATCCCCGGACCCGGATTCCATTGGGACAGCGCACTTCTTTGCGATGTGACAATTGCGAGCACAACAGCTAAGTTTGATGACGACCATCTGTTCTTCGGACTTGTTCCCGGAGACGGAATGTTCCTTCTCATGCAGCAGTTCATGGGCGTTAAGAGAGCTAACTACTATGCAATGACAAGCCGTCAGTGGAATGCTCAGCAGGCTCTTGACTGGGGATGGGTAAGCGAGCTTACAGAGCCCGGCAAGACACTTGAGAGAGCATGGGAGATCGCCCGTATCATCAAGTCTGTTCCCCGTGA
The DNA here is from genome assembly GCA_015057955.1 of Lachnospiraceae bacterium. GTDB lineage: Bacteria > Bacillota > Clostridia > Lachnospirales > Lachnospiraceae > RGIG5612. Next base: position 48,080 of record SVDE01000001.1, read on the forward strand.
GGCAAGAATGATCTTCTCACATCTGTGCAAGAGACCGCTCGAGCGTCTGCTTGTTGATGACCTCAAGGTTCATACCACAGCTGAGCAGTACTCAACAGCTTACCGTCTTGCTCAGGGCGACTATGGTAAGAGAGGCAGCCAGGTTGATGAGAAAGACATGTCAGCTATCCATCACTATCGTTTTGATAACGATGATCATAAAGAAGAGCTTCAGGGCCCGATACATGATTATCAGACACTTTGGGATCACATCGACCAGTGGATCAAGGATACCAACTACCAGTCACCGGACAAGATCTTCGCAGACGACTATAAAGATTGAGGTAAATAATGAGCAAAACAATTATCACAGCTGCTCTTACAGGAGCAGTTACACCTAAGGAAAAGAACCCGTATATTCCGCTTTATCCGGAAGAGATCGCTAAGGACGCTTATGCATGCTGGAAAGCAGGCGCTGCCATCGTTCATATCCATACCCGTCATGAAGATGGCAAGGGAGCCATGAACACAGCTGCTTTCGCGGAGATCAAGGAGCGTATACGCGCATACGAGGATTGTGATGTTATCCTTAACTTCACATCATCAGGCGCATCAGCTGAGCATCCGGCTACAGATGAGGAGCGTTATCGCCATCATCAGACAGTAGACGGTATCGAAATGGGATCATATGACGCAGGTTCATTCAACTGGCTTCCGGGCGTATTCATGAACTCACCTTCATTCCTTGAGGCTCTTGGTAAAGTCTACAAGGAGAGAGGGATCAAGCCTGAATTTGAGATCTTCGATGCAGGTATGCTCGGAATAGTCAATTACTATACCAAGCAGGGCATCCTGGACACTCCGGGACATTATTGCTTCTGCCTTGGCGTACTGGGCGGCATGGATGCAACAGTTGAGAACCTTGTATATCTTAAGAACCACATTCCCGAGGGATCAACCTGGTCAGCATTCGGTGTAGGAAGAAATCACATGCCCATCATGTACGCAACTCTGGCTCTGGGCGGAAATATCCGTGTCGGCCTTGAGGACAACGTATACATGAGCAAGGGTGTTCCCGCATCCAACGTTGGACTTGTTGAGAGAGCTGTTAAGGCAGTTAAGCTGTTCGGAAATGAACCGGCCACTCCTGCAGAGGCTCGTGAGATCCTTGGCATCAAGCCGCTGGTCCGTTAAGAATTATTGATCAGTCATTAATAATAGAAAGGAAGTTATTAAAATGGTAATGAATCTTTTTGATCTTACAGGCAGAAATGCACTTGTAGTTGGCGGACATGGCGGAATCGGCCGTGCTATCGCTGAGGCTTTTGCTGATTACGGCGCAGACGTTTCGATCGCAAGCCGTAACATGGAGAAACTCCTTGAAGCAAAAGAATACATCAAAGAGAAATATGGCAAGGACGTTACTGTTTATCAGGTAGACGCTTCAAGCGAAGAGAGCATCAAGGCTCTTTATGATCAGGTTATCGCTGACAAGGGCAGGATCCACATCCTTGCTAACTCTCAGGGACTTAACCTCAAGAACGAGCTGTGGAACACCAGATATGAAGACATGATCAAAATGCTTCAGGTCAATACAGTTGGTATCGCAATGCTCATGAAGTATTTCGGAAAACACATGAAGGATAACGGATATGGCAAGATCATCAACGTTTCCTCAACACGCGGATCACGTGCTTGCCTTGGCGGAAACGCAAGCTACTGCACAACCAAGGGCGGACTTGACATGCTCACAAGGACTGCAGCATGCGACCTTGGACCGGAAGTTCGCTGCAACTGCATAGGACCTACCAACACAGTTACTCCTATGATGGAGAAACTTATTGAAGAGCATCCCGAGATCCTTCATCTGGGCGATGACAAGCCTCTTCAGAGGATCGGAACTCCTGAAGACTGCATGGGACCCGCTATATTCCTTGCATCTGCTGCTTCTGATTTCGTTACAGGACAGATCCTGTATGCTGACGGCGGAATGACCGCTATCGGCTGATATTTAAAAGCCGGCGCAGGGGCTTTATGCTCCTGCGCCTTTTCTGACATTGAAGAGGGAAAATATATGTCTGACATTAATCTTTTAGTTATCAATCCCGGATCCACATCCACAAAGATATCTATTTTTGAAAACGGCGTGGAGGTACAGAGAAAAGAACTGTCACATTCTGTTGAGGAACTGGCAGCTTATAAAAAAGCCACAGATCAGGCGCCGTTAAGAGGAAAAGCAGTAGAAGCTTTCCTTGAAGAGATCGGATACGACACCGGCAAACTTACTGCCATCGCCTGCCGCGGAGGATCACTCCCCGCAATTCACATGGGCGCTTATGAAGTCAATGATGAAATGATCGATGTACTGTGCAACAGGCCGAGCGGTCAGCACGCTTCAAGCTGCGCTGCCATCATAGGTCTGGATATAGCCAGAAAACTGGGTATCAAAGCATACATCTATGATGGAAACACAGCAGATGAAATGCATGATCTTGCCAGGATCACAGGATGCCCGCTTGTTAAGAAATGGAGCATGGGTCATTTCCTGAATACTAAAGCTGTGGGACGTGTATATGCCGCTGAACAGGGCAAACGTTATGAAGACCTGACTCTGATCATTGTCCATACCGGAGGCGGTATCAGCATAGGTCTTCATGTAAACGGCGTGATCGTCGATGTATGTTCCGACGAAGACGGTACTTTCTCACCGGAGCGTTCCGGAGGCCTTCCGAGTATAGGATGGGCAACTGTGTGCTACAGCGGAAAGTACACATTTGAAGAAGCCAGTGCAATGGTTCGCGGAAAAGGCGGTCTTACAGCTTATCTGGGGACAAATGATGTCCGTGAAGTTGAAAGACGCATTGCAGCAGGCGATAAAAAGGCAAAACTTGTTTATGACGCAATGATCTATAAGGTATCAAAGTGCATAGGTCAGCTCGCAACTGCAGCATTCGGTAAGGTTGACGGCATTATAGTTACCGGCGGTATCGCAAGATCAGAATATTTCATCAATACACTCAAGAGCAGAGTCGAATGGATCGCTCCTGTCTGGCTTAAACCCGGCGAGATGGAAATGGAAGCTCTTGCAGCCGGTGTTACCAGGGTTCTAAATGGTGAAGAAGAAGCAAGGATCTATTACGAGGACGATACAGTCAATTTTGACCTGGATAACCTCGATTAAAAAGGAGTTTATATGGAACTTAGAAAATTAGATGAACTGCTGCCGTTATTTCTGTCCACTAAACAGAGAAAAGTAATGGCTGTTGCAGTTCCGGAAGATTCACATACAGTCCTTGCCGTATATAAGGCATGGGAAGCAGGTGTGATCCAGCCGCTGCTTTACGGCAATGCGGAGAAGATCAGGGCAGCTTTTGATGAGGCCGGAGTCAGCTGTGACGCTTTTGAGATATTTGACTATCCGGACATTCCTGAAGCAGCCGCTGAGGCGATCAAAGCTGTAGTTTCCGGGAAGGCTGATTTCCTTATGAAGGGAACTCTCGAGACAAAGGATCTGCTCAAGGCTGTTGTCAACAAAGAAGCGGGCATGAGGACAGGACGCACAATGTCCAAGTTCGATATCATGGAGATCCCCACATATCATAAACTGCTCGCGCTTTCCGATTCAGCAATGAACACAAAACCGGATCTTGCCCTTAAAAAGCAGATCCTGGAAAATGCGCTTGATGTAATGCACAGCCTGGGATTTGAAAAACCGAAGGTAGCAGTCCTTGCGGCAGCTGAGACGCTGAATCCTAAGCTGCAGGAGAGTGTTGACGCAGACGCGCTCCAGAAAGCATGGGAAGCAGGGGAATTCAAAGACTGCTATGTTGCAGGTCCTATCTCGATCGACCTGACCATGGACCCGGAGAGTGTAAGGATTAAGGGATACACTAATCCTGTTGGCGGAGACGCGGATCTCATGATCTGCCCGGATCTTGTTTCAGGCAATCTCATGGGTAAGGGAATGCTGCTCCTGGGAGCCAAGGCAGCCGGCATCATCGTGGGCGCATTAAAGCCGATCGTTCTGATGAGCAGGGCTGCATCCGTACAGGATAAGCTGTATTCGATCATTCTTGGTGCACTTGCATCATAAAAACTAATTAAATAAAACGAGGAAAATTATTATGAAAGAAGCTGTAATCGTTTCTGCAGCAAGAACTCCTGTCGGACGCTGCAGAGGAAAACTGGCTGGCGCAGATCCGCTCCAGCTTGGTGTACTGGCAGTAAAGGCTGCCGTTGAACGTGCAGGTATCGATCCTGCTGAGATCGAGGATCTCGTATTCGGAAATCTCGCAAACTGCACTTATACAAATATCGCACGTGTCATAGCACTTGAAGCAGGCTTCCCCGAGTCTGTAACAGCGTTTACCGTTGACAGACAGTGCTCATCCGGTCTTTATGCCATAGCACTTGCTGCAATGATGATCGAGTCAGGACACGGCGAGGTGTTTGTTGCTGGCGGTGTTGAGAGTGACTCAAACAGAACCTATTTCATGGAAAAGCCCAAGCAGGCTTATCAGGTAGCTGCACCGAAATTTGTAGATCCTTATTCTGCACCTCCGTCAGTATATGTTCCCATGGGTATCACTGCTGAAAACCTGTGTGACAAGTATGGCATTACAAGAGAAGAATGTGATGCTTTCGCTGTAGAGAGCCACAGAAAGGCTGCTCTTGCCCAGAAAGAGGGAAGGTTTAAAGAGCAGATCGTTCCGGTTCCTGTAGCAGACCGCAAGGGCAACATCACATGGGTCGAGGAAGATGAATGCGTACGCCCTGATACCAGCATGGAAACACTTGCAAAGCTTAAACCGGCATTTATCCCTAATGGCCGTGTAACAGCAGGAACCAGTTCACCGATGAGCGACGGTTCAGGCGCAGTTGTAGTAATGGAAAAAGAGCGCGCCATCAGAGAAGGCAAAAAGATCTGGGCACGTTTCGTAGATTTCGCTCTTGACGGATGCGATCCCCGTATCATGGGTATCGGTCCTGTCGGAGCCATCAAAAAGCTCTTTGCGAAGACCGGTCTTACTGATGCGGACATTGATCTGTATGAGCTGAATGAAGCATTCGGATCACAGTCTATTGCATGTATCAGAGAAGCAGGACTGACAATGGATAAGGTAAATGTTAACGGCGGAGCCCTTGCGCTCGGACATCCTCTCGGAGGAACAGGCGGAATCCTTACCACCAAGCTTGTTTATGAAATGGAACGCAGAAATGCCCGCTATGGAGTGGTCGCATTCTGTATGGCAGGCGGCCAGGGAATGGCAGCACTGTTTGAACGTATCTGAAAGGAAAAATAAAAATGGCAGAAATGAAAGGGAAAGAGAAATACCCACATCTGTTTGAGCCTTTGCGCATCTGCAATCTGAGGCTTAAAAACAGGATGTTTGCGGCACCGTCCAGTCCCAGTATGATCACTACAGATGGACACATGACAACTGAGATGATCGCTTATCTGGAAGAAAAGGCAAAAGGCGGAGTTGCAGTTGTAACTTACGGCGAGGCAATTGTTCATTCTGCTACAGGCAGGAGCCATGATAAACAGCTTCAGCTGGATTCGCACGGTGTAAAGCTTGGCCTGACAGAAGCAGCAAAGTGCATTCACGCTCATGGTGCATACGCTAACATACAGCTTTCACATGGCGGTAAGTACGGCGGACTGGCAAGCCGTGGCGGCGGCTGGGGCAAGGAAGGCACAGCATATGGCCCGGTCGCAGAGATGACACCGGCAGGCCCCGTTGAGGAAATGCCGAAGGAGATGATCTATGAGATCATTGAGGCATACGGAAAGGCAGCTAAACTTGCCAAGGACTGCCGCTTTGACATGGTACAGGTCCATGCTGCGCACGGATGGCTGTTCTCCCAGTTCCTTTCACCGGGACTGAACACCAGAAAAGACGAATTCGGCGGAAGCCTTGAAAACCGCATGCGTTTCCTCAGACTGTCAATAGAGGAGATCAAGAAGACCTGTGGAAAGATGTTCCCCGTAGAGGTCCGTTTCTCAGGCGATGACATGTCAGAAATGGGAATGGGCCCTGAAGAGTGCATAGAAGCAGCTAAGATGCTGGATGACATCGTTGACCTGTTCAACATCTCCTGCGGAAACCATGAAGATCATGAGCTGTTCTGCAGAACTCATCCTTCAGCATTCTTCCCGAGAGGAGTGAATGTCTATCTGGCAGCTGAGATGAAGAAACATCTTAAGACTCCGGTCGCAACAGTCGGTTCACTTATCGATCCGGCACAGATGGAGGAGATCATTGCTACAGGCCAGGCTGATATCATAGAGATCGGCCGCGGAATGCTCGCAGACCCGCAGATAGCAAATAAAGCGCTTTATGACTGCGCGGATGATATCACACCCTGCCTTCGCTGCTACGAGTGCTTCGGAGAAGGTGTGCGCAACGAAACTATCAAGTGTGCCGTCAATCCGATAATAGGTCAGGAACTTCAGCAGAGGTATATGGTAAAACCGGCCAGAGAGCAAAAGAAGGTTCTGATCGCCGGAGGAGGACCCGGAGGAATGCAGGCGGCCATCACAGCAGCTAGGCGCGGGCATAAGGTAATGCTTGCTGAGAAGAGCGACCATCTTGGCGGTAACCTGGTTCCGGCCGGCGCAGCTTTCTTCAAGGAAGATATCCGCAGATTCTGCAATGTGCTCATACACAGAGTGGAAAGAGCCGGCGTTAAAGTGCTCCTGAACACAGAAGTAACTCCGGGTCTTATCGATGCTATCAAACCGGATGCTCTTGTAGTGGCCATAGGCGCTAACGAACTCCGTCCTCCGATCAAGGGACTTGATGGCCCGAATGTTGTCATGGCATGTGATGCTGAACTTGATCACAGCAAGCTCGGAAAGAGAGTCGCGATCATGGGCGGCGGTCTTGTCGGTGCAGAAGGCGCTGTAGCATTTGCCAAAGACGGCCATGAAGTAAGCATAATCGAAATGAAGGATGCAGTTGCAGAGGAAATAAACGAATTCTTCCGTGGGGGACTCATGCCTCACGTAGAGAAGGCAGCCACATTGTACACTAGTACAACAGTAAAAGAAGTTGTGCCTGAAGGCGTAAAGGTTGAAAGAGATGGAGAAGAGTTCCTGATCGAAGCTGACACAGTTGTCTGCGCCCTTGGCTTCAGACCTAAATGGGCAGAGGTCGACGCGCTCTGCGCATGTGTTGATGAGAACTATGTAATAGGTGACTGCGCAAGCGTCGGACAGATATACGATGCTGTCAGCGGAGGCTACTATACCGCTCTCAGAATTTAAAGTAAAACCATAAAACAGATTGAGAAATGAAGCTGCCACAACATGTGGCAGCTTCATTTTGGGGTAAATGGGCATGTCTTTTTTATGTGCAATCCCTGTTTTTGGCATATTAATTGCATTTATTTATGCGAAAAATATTTTTGATTTAGGAGGCTTATTGATGGGCAAAAGTATCACAAAAGCTCAGGCGAAGGAAATGTACCGCACAATGTGGAAGATCCGCCGCTTTGAGCAGGAAGTATTTGAGTTCTACAAGAAAGGTCAGATGGCCGGACTCGCACACCTTTATATAGGTGAAGAAGCAGTCGCAGCAGGCGCGTGCGCAGCCATTGGACCTCAGGATTATATCGGTTCCAATCACCGCGGGCATGGTCATCTTGTCGCCAGAGGCGCTGACATGGGACGCATGATGGCTGAGATCCTTGGCAAGGAAGACGGATACTCCAAGGGCAAGGGCGGTTCCATGCATATCATGGCAATGGACCTCGGAATCCTCGGAGCAAACGGTATCGTTGGCGGAGAGATCCCCATCGCAACCGGTGCAGGCTACAGTGCAAAATACAGGGGAACCGACCAGGTTACCTTATGCTTCTTCGGTGACGGCGCTTCCAATGAAGGCACTTTCCATGAAAGCATAAACATGGCTGCTGCCTGGGATCTCCCTGTTATCTATATAATCGAGAATAACCTTTACGGTATTACTGTTGATACCCGCAGGGTCACCAAAGAGCATGACCTTGCAAAGCGTGCTGTGGGATACGGCATCCCGGGATATACCATCGACGGAAATGATGTTGAAGTCGTATACGAGACAGTAAAGAAAGCCGTTGAAGATGCCCGCGCGGGAAAGGGACCTTCCATTATCGAGTGCAAGACTTACCGTCATCATGGACACAATGGTTCAGACCCCTGCGTTTATAGGACAAAAGAGGAAGTTGAAGAGTGGAAGAAGCGTGATCCATTGCTGGTACTGGAGCAGAAGGGTATTCTGTCGGCAAAGGATATAGAGAAGATCAAGGCTGAAGTTGAGCCCGAGATCAAGGCTGCATGCAAGTTCGCTGAGGACAGCCCGTATCCGGAACCGGAAGAATTAATGGAAGATATTTTCGCATAACGATCAAAGGAGGAATAATAGCGTGAGAAAAATATATTATCGTGACGCCGTTCTTGAGGCGTTGGACGAGGAGATGGCCCGTGACCCGATGGTAATGATGATCGGTGAGGACGTAGGAGTTGGTGACGGGACCTGGCGCTGCTCCAAGGGTCTTATGAAGAAATACGGTGATCTCCGCATGAAGGATTCACCCATAAGCGAGTCAGGTATCGTGGGCATGGGTATCGGTATGGCACTTACCGGCATGAGACCGATCGTTGAGATCATGTTCTCAGATTTCATGCTCGTTGCCATGGACCAGATAGTAAACCAGATGGCTAAGGTATGCTATATGTCAGGCGGACAGAAGAACGTTCCCATGGTCATCCGTACAACAATAGGTGCCGGACGTGCAGCAGCCGCCCAGCATTCACAGAACCTTAACGCAGTTATCGCTCATTTTCCGGGAAGCAAGATCGTTATCCCTTCTGACGCATATACCGCAAAGGGTCTCTTAAAGAGCGCGATCCGCGAGGACAACCCGGTCATCGTCGTTGAACACAGAAAGCATTATTCAGTAGAGTTCGACATGCCGGATGATGCTGATGAAAACCTTCTTATCCCTATCGGAAAAGCCGCGGTAGTTCATGAAGGAACTGACATTACTGTAGTTGCCAACTCTTACCAGGTAGGCCAGTGCGTAAAGGTAGCTGAGCATCTTGAGAAGAAGGGTGTAAGCGTTGAGGTCATCGATATCCGTACACTGGTTCCGCTTGACAAGGAAACTATAGTCAAGTCTGTCAAGAAGACCGGACGTCTCCTTATAGTAGATGAAGGATACACAAGCTTTGGTGTTGCTGCAGAGATCTGCGCATGCATCCAGGATGACGTATTCTATGATCTGGATGCTCCGATCCGCCGTCTGTGCGCTCCGGATGTTCCGATCCCGTTCAGCCCGGCTCTTGAGAAATTCATTTGCCCTACAGAAAACACTATCCTGAAAGCAATTCAGGGACTGCTGTAAGAAAGGAGTATTTACTTACCATGGCAGAGATCATTGTAATGCCCAAACTGGGATATACACAGGATGAAGGAACCATTTCAGAATGGCTGAAAAAGGAAGGGGACACCATCTCAAACGGCGAACCGTTCTTTGATGTACAGACCGATAAATCGATCATTACTGTAGAAGCTTCATGCTCAGGCACAGTGCTGAAGATCGCTCTTGAGCCCGGTGTAACAGTTCCGGTCCTTACTCCTGTAGCTGTTGTCGGCCAGCCCGGCGAAGATGCTGAAGCTGCTCTTGCAGGACATGTAACCCAGACAGCAGCTGACAAGCATGAAGACAGCCTGTTTGAGGATGAGGAAGAAGCGCCTGCTGAGACACCTGCTGCAGCAGAAGCTCCCGCAGAAGAACTCAAGCTCACTCCAAGAGCCAAAACATATGTTAAGGAAAACAACATCGACCCCGCGTCACTTACACAGATCCAGGGAACAGGATTTGAGGGAGGAATCACTTCAAGAGACATTAAGGCCTCACCTCTTGCCAGGAAAGTCGCTGAGAAACTCGGTGTTGACCTGGCAGCCGCACCCGGTAGCGGCATAGGCGGAAAGGTCATGAAGGCCGATGTTGAGAAGGCAGCTGCAAATGCATTTGCAGGAACAGATGAACTTCAGGTGCTTTCAAGCACTCCTTATAAGGGAGTCCGCAAGATCATCGGAGACAAGCTTTCACAGAGCAAGTTCACCATGCCTCATCTGTACTTCACAGATTCAGTTGATACAACAGAGATGACCAAGTTCCGCAAGGCACTTAATGAAGTAGCAGACCGCAAGATCACTGTTTCTGACATTATTGTATATGCCTGCGCAAAGGCACTGCAGAAGTTCCCTGGTATCAACTCAGCTATGGTTGGCGATGAGATCGTACAGTACAGAAGCGTTAACGTGGGCGTTGCTGTAGCCGGCGATAACGGACTTGTTGTTCCGGTGATCAAAAATTGCCAGATCAAGACCCTTACAGCTGTTTCAGAAGAGAACAGGGATCTTGTTGACAGGGCAAAGATGGGTCGTTTGTCACCTGCAGAGTATGCAAATCCCACATTCTCGATCTCTAACCTTGGAATGTTCGGTATCGAGAACTTTACAGCGATCATCAACCCGCCTTGCTCTGCAATCCTTTCGATCAGCTCAGTTATCAAGAAACCGGTAGTCATCGAGGTAGACGGAGAAGATACAATTGCGATCCGTCCCATGATGAACATCCAGCTTTCTGTAGACCACAGGCTTATTGACGGACTTCTTGCAGCCCAGTTCACCGGATATGTCAAGGAATTGCTTGAGAACCCGATGAAGATACTGCTTTAATGAAAAGGAGGACTGCATAATGTTCGATTTTGACGTAGCTGTAATAGGCGGCGGTCCCGGAGGCTATGTGGCAGCCATCAAGGCTGCGCAGGCCGGATTGAAGACAGCAATTGTTGAAAAAGAAAATTTTGGCGGTACCTGTCTTAATGTCGGATGCATTCCGACAAAGGCACTGGTCAAGTCAGTACAGGTTCTTGAAACAGCAAAGAAAGCTGCTGAATTTGGTATCGAAGGTATTGATCCCAAGTCAGTCAGGGTTTCCATGGAGAAACTCCAGGCACGCAAGAACGCTGTCGTCAAGCAGCTGGTTGGCGGCGTGAATGCGCTGCTTCGCGCAAACAAGGCGACCGTTATCGAAGGCACTGCAAGCCTGGTTGATGCCAATACATTCGCTGTTAACGGCAAGAAGAAATACACTGCAAAGAATATCATCCTTGCAACCGGTTCCGAGAGCGTAATGCCGGGATTCATCCAGTACGAAGGCGATACTAATATCATTACCAGTACCGAAGGCCTTTCTCTTTCCCAGATCCCTGAGAGCATGACGATCATCGGTGGCGGAGTTATCGGTGTTGAGTTTGCATATGTATATGCGAGCCTTGGAACAAAGGTCACGATCGTTGAGCTGATGAAGACCATCCTTCCGATGGTTGACGAAGAGATCGCAAAGCTTGCTACAAAGACACTGCAGAAGATCGGAGTTACGTTCCATACAGGCTGCGGAGTTAAGAAGATATCCGGCAATAAAGTCATCTTCGATGAGAACGGCAAGGATAATTTTGTTGAGTCCCAGTACACACTTATGGCAGTCGGACGTGCGCCTTTCACAAAGGGACTGAACGTTGAAGGCATAGGAATTGAATTTGACCGCAGAGCCATCAAGGTTGACAGCCACATGCGTACCAATATCCCGAATATCTATGCGATCGGCGACGTAAACGGCAGGAGCATGCTTGCCCATACCGCAAGCCGTGAGGCAGAGATAGCGGTTGAGAACATCCTCGGCCGTCCGGAAGAGATGAACTACGACACCATACCTTCATGCATTTACATGGAGCCTGAGATCGCAGCTGTCGGTCTTACCGAGCAGCAGGCTAAGGAGAAGTATGGCAAGATCAAAGTCGGCAAGTTCCCGATGTCTGCAAATGGCAAGTCCCTCATCGAAGGAGACAAGAGCGGCATGATGAAAGTCATCCTGGATGCAGAGTACAATCAGATCCTTGGTGTTCACATGTTTGCTGTACATGCAACAGACATGATCGCGGAGATCGTTGCAGCAATGAATCTTGAAGCTACCGCTGAAGAGATCATCGCAAGCGTACATCCTCACCCGACAGTTTCAGAAGCTGTTGGAGAGGCTTTCATGGCAGCTTACGACAAAGCCATCCATTCTCTGTAAAAATGGAACTAACAGGGGTTGCCGTACCAGAGTGCGATACACTTGAAAATGCGGCAGCCCCTTGTTTTCTTGAATGAATAGGAGATACATAACATGAAATACAGTTTAATGTCCCACATGATCGACAGTGAACTGAAATACAGCAAACCGAGTTTCATCCATAAAATGATCTTGAACGATCTGGGATATGCAGGAGATTATTCTGACATTGACGAAGCCATGAAGTTTTTTGCCGATCATGGCATTCCGATCAGAAACGGACACCTGACATTCCGCGAGTTTATCCGTTTTGCAGCTGAAAACGGCTTTGATGGTGTTGACGTCATGAGCTCCTATTTCGAGGAAGCAGGTGATGGGGCAAAAGAGATCCTTGAAGAGTATGGCGTAACTCTGGCAGCGGTAAACATCTTAACAGAGTTCTCAAACGCAAGTACAGAAGAAGAGTTTCAGAAGATCTATTCTGAGGTTGTCTCCATGATCGACAAGGTGCATGCTGCAGGCGGAAGAAACATCCTTCTCATGCCCGCCGGATATGTACCGGCACCCGGCGTTTCAAGGGAACAGGTATTTAGAAACATGGTCAGGGGTCTCAAAGCCTGCGTGGAATACGGCAATTCCATCGGAATGACCATAAACACGGAAACTCTCGAGAGCGTTGCTGTTCCTCTGTGCAGCATCGGAGAGATGAAAAGGCTGTTTGCAGCGGTTCCCGGATTAAAGTATAACCATGATTCCGGAAATCCGGCAGTATGTCTTGAGGACCCCATTGAAACTTATAATGAATTCAAGGATCTGGTTGTAAATGTTCATTTCAAGGATTTTGAGTTCATCCTTGAAAATGGCATGATCACGATCATGGATTCCCTTGGAAGATATCTTAAAACATCACATATAGGCGAGGGCTTTATAGATCTGAAAAAGCATATAGAGCTTTTGCTTGAAAATAATTATCAGGGATATATTACCCTTGAAGGCTTAAGGCCTGCTGATACTATCCTTGATGGAGCAGTTAAGGCACTTGAATATGTTAGGAAATTGGAGGAAGAAATTAAATGCTGACAAATGAAAGATGCCGGGAGCTCGAGATCCTGGCTCTGAAAATCCGTATTGCTGCAATTTATGCCCTCAGAAACAGAGGATTTGGACACATTGGCGGATCTCTCAGTATGATCGATGCACTTGCAGTTCTTTATGGAGAAGTAATGAATGTGGATCCGAAGGATCCGAAGAAGGAAGACAGAGATAAATTCGTCTGCTCTAAGGGACATTCAGGCCCCGGCGTATACGGAACTCTGGCAGTCATGGGCTATTTCCCCTATGAAGAGCTAAAGACAATGAACCGTCCGCACACACATCTGCCGAGCCACTGCGACCGCAAACTTACAACAGGTATTGACATGTCCACAGGTTCTCTCGGACAGGGCACATCTCTTGCAGTAGGAATGGCACTTGCAGACAAACTTAAAGGCCTTGACTGCAAGACCTATCTGATGGTCGGCGACGGTGAGGCTAATGAAGGACAGGTTTGGGAAGC
>SVDE01000001.1:61731-68317 GCA_015057955.1 Lachnospiraceae bacterium
TGCCAAGAAGATAACCAATCTTGTATGGATGATCGACAACAACAAGAGACAGCTTGACGGTACAACTGAGCACGTACTTGATACTTTTGATCTCAGAGCAAAGTTTGAAGCATTTGGATTTGATGCTGTACGCATTGACGGAAATGATATCGATCAGGTTTACGATGCTCTTACAAGTCCCATAGGCGACAAGCCTAAATGCATTATCCTGGATACCATCAAGGGTAAAGGCATTAAGGAAGTTGAAGAAGATCCGGGCAACCATTCAATGGACAAACCGGATGAGGTATGGGCACGCTGGCAGAAGGGTCTTGAAGACGAACTCGCAGCACTTGAAAAGGAGGCAGAATAATGAAGGTCATTTATAATGGTGAAAAGGACCGTAACTTTAAAGAGGTTCTGGGAGAGTTTATTCCGTCTCTGGCAGAAAAGGATGACAAGATTGTTTATCTTGACTCTGACCTTGCAAACTGCATCGGCATGGGCAAGTTCATAACAAACCATCCGGACAGGGGATTTGACTGCGGGATCGCCGAAGCTAACATGATCGGTATCGCATCAGGTCTTTCAAGCGCAGGATTTAAGCCAATCGTACATACTTTCGGACCTTTTGCTTCAAGAAGATGCTTTGACCAGGTATTCCTTTCAGCAGGTTATGCAGGAAATTCTGTAACTGTCATCGGAACAGACGCAGGTGTATGCGCAGCAATGAACGGTGGAACACACATGCCCTTCGAAGATGCTGCTCTCTACAGAGTGATCCCGAACGCATACATTTTCGACATTGCTGATACTGTTCAGTTAAAGAGCGTGTTAAAACAGTGTGTTGACATCCAGGGCGTTAAATATCTGCGCATGGGACGTAAGCAGAACTTCAAGATGTACGAGGAGGGCAGTGAGTTTACTCCCGGAAAAGGCGTTGTAGTCTGTGAATACGGCAAGGATGCAGCTATCTTCGCAGCAGGCATCATGGTGGCAAAGGCGATCGATGCAGCCAACAAGCTCAAAGAAGAGGGCATAAATGTAACAGTTGTTGACCTGTTCACTTGGAAGCCTCTTGATGAGGAGCTTATCGTCAGTCTCGCAAAGAGCTGCGGCGCTGTAGTTACAGCAGAGAACCATAACAGGGTAAACGGAATGTTCAGCGCTGTAACAGATGTACTTGCGCTTAATTGCCCTGTACCTGCAGCAGCTGTCGGTGTTGAAGACAGATACGGCCAGGTAGGTCCTCAGGACTTCCTTGAGGAAGAGTACGGACTTACAGCTGAAAACATTATTGAGAAAGTAAAAGCTGTTATCGCAAGAAAATGATAATTATCATTTAAAACTAGGGCTGCCGCGATGAGAAGATTGCGGCAGCCTATTTTTGACTCTCTTTTCCGGGGAAATGATGGCATTTATATGTTTGCAGCAACGATGAGGCTGTCACATCAGAAATGCCCGTTCGGATTCATGCATTCCATGCCGTCAATTCGCATGGTGCAGTCCCAGTGCTCGGCAAGCATTCCATCCTCGAGCCTGTACAGGTCAAAGACCTTTACCTCGGCACCGTTTCCAAAAGTGCATTTGAAAAATATGCATACCAGGTCATCTTCCGCAATCACCTTCCGGATATCGGCATGCGGTTTCATGACAAGAAAGCCTTTGAAAAACTCTATGAAACCGGCTTTCCCGTCAGCTACTTCGGGCGAATGCTGGCGGTAATCGTCTTTCATGTATGAGTCCAGCTCTGAAAGGTCCCAGTTATTAAAGACCTTCTCGTAAAATTCAAGGATGATCTCTTTGTTGCTCTTCATGTCTGCATCTCCTTTTTATAAAACAATATGATAGAGTTCGGTAAAGCAGGGTCTGTCGTTTCTTATGCACGTGGAAATGATGTGGCCGCTCCAAAGCTGTTTCTGGAAACATATGACTTCCGGGTCAGAGCAGGTAACGGTCAACCTTTCATTGTGATCCCCTTCATTAAAAGAAAATGAAAATGCTTTAAGATCTGTATCAACGCCGGACCCTGTCATTTTTACATAAGCTTCCTTAAGCGTCCAGAAACGGTAAAACCACTCATCGCGAAGTGCCGGAGAGGAACTATGCATTTCAAGAAACTCCTTTTCAGAAGGAGTTAATGCCCTTCCGATCAGGACTTCCGCAAAATAATCCGGAAGCTCCGCGTCAATGCCTATGGGGGTGTCATGAAATGCGCACGCTGCAAGACCGGGGCAGTGGGTGATGTTGAAGTGTATTTCCGGATGATCCGGCAGGGAAGGCTTGCCTGCAGCATCCTTTAAGAGCAGCTGCTCAAGATGATCAGCCTGCAAAGTAATGCCATATAATTTACCCAGTCCAAGAGAAAGCAGCTTCCGCCCGAGTTCATGCTCTAAAGCAGAAGTCTCAGGGATCGACAGGCCTTTGCTATCATAAAAAGTAAAAAAAACAGCCGGCATAAGAACTCCTTTCCGCATTTACCTTATATGATCATGCAATTGGATATATATGGAGTTTATATTAAAAACACATATACGGCAATATATGATATAATCCAAAATTACTATGGGCGATCATAAAGATACTGAAAAAGAGAATAAAGGAAAGAAGAATAAGACTGACTGGGGGCTGCTCATGCGGTTTCTTAAAGGCAGCCTTCATCTTTTTATCTTTGGGATTATCACTTCGGCGGTAGTTTCCCTTGCCGACATGATCTCGCCGCAGATAATCCGCATGGCCATAGACAATGCCATCGCCGGGCTTGAGCCGGATCTTGCTCCGTGGGTTATGAATATAGTTAACTTCTTCGGAGGTTTTTCTTACCTTGGCCGAAATCTCTGGATAATGGCACTTGCGATAGTTGTTGTTGCAGCTGTCAGGGCTATCAGCCAGTATGCAACTCAGGTACTGAATAACAAAGCGTCAGAAAAACTCGTAAAGAGAATGAGGGACATGTTGTTTACTCACATCGAACATCTTCCGTTCTCCTGGCACATGAAAAACCATACAGGCGACATAATACAAAGATGCACGTCAGATGTGGACAAGGTCAAGAAGTTTGTATCAGAACAGCTGACGAATGTGATAAGGATCGTTGTGCTGCTTGTGCTTTCCCTTTACTTCATGTTCAGCATGAATGTCGCTCTGACGTTTGTAGCCGTATCCACAGTTCCCATAACATTGGGATATGTTCTCATATTCGGCCGGAAACTCCATGCGTCATTTGAGGTATGCGATGAAACAGAAGGCGTCGTATCCGCCATGGTCCAGGAAAATCTGACAGGTGTCCGCGTAGTCAGGGCATTTGCCGGAGAGCGCCATGAGCTTGACAGATTTCTTGATAAAAACGGATATTACTGCAGCCTGTGGATGAGGATGGGGACATTGCTTGCAAGATTCTTTACCGTGCAGGATGTACTGTCAATGCTTCAGGTCATGCTTGTTATCGTTGTGGGTTCTGTCATGTGTGTTAAGGGCAGCATGACTGCCGGAGACCTTGTCGCATTCATAACATACAACGCGATGCTCGCATGGCCAATCAGAAGACTGGGGCGCATGCTTGTTGAAATGAGCCAGGCAGATGTCTCGATCAACAGGATAGCGTACATCATGAGCTCTGAAGTAGAGAAGGAAGACCCTGAGGCAACTGATGCCCCGATGGATGGCCGGATAGTATTTGAACATGTAAATTTCGCTTATGAGAATTGTCCGAGGATACTGCATGACATTAACTTTTCCATAGAGCCCGGAACGACACTGGGAATCCTTGGCGCTACCGGCTCAGGAAAATCAACTCTCATGCTCCTCCTTGACAAGCTGTACGATCTTCCGGAAGGCTGCGGGCGTATCACAGTAGGAGGGACAGACATACGCAAGATCAGGACAGAGCATCTGAGGGATAATATTTCGATGGTGCTCCAGGAGCCGTTCTTGTTTTCAAGATCGATCGCGGATAACATAGGCATAACACGCGAAGAGATAAGCCTGAGCGACATAAGGGAGGCAGCACGCACAGCATGCCTTGATGATAATGTGGAAGGCTTCGCAAAAGGCTATGATACATTTGTCGGAGAGCGCGGAGTGACTCTCTCCGGCGGCCAGAAACAAAGGGCAGCGATCGCGCGAGCCCTTACTAAAAATGCACCAATCATGATATTTGACGATTCACTCTCAGCAGTGGATACGGAAACAGATTCGAGGATACGCGCAGCTCTTGAAGAACGCTTTGGAACCGCGACAATCATACTGATCTCCCACAGGCTGACTACTTTGTCGAAAGCAGACAAGGTGATCATTCTTGAGAACGGCCGCATTGCAGAGGAAGGCGCACCGGATGTACTTAAGACTTCCGGCGGTATCTATCAGAAGATATATGAACTGCAAAACGGCATAGACTCCGACCGGACAGGAAAGGAGGAAGCTCATGGATAAAGATAAGCAGAAAGTTAAGCTTCCCCTGTTCGGGATACCCAAGATGGCACCGCTTCTTAAGAAGTACAGAAAGAGCCTGTTCCTGATCGTGTTCACTATACTGGTATTTACGGCGGCCGACCTGGCAGCCCCTGTACTGCAGCGCTATGCGCTGAACCACTTTGTGGGTGAAGGCAGGCTTGATACCATGGCTGTGTTCATCATCATTTACCTGGTGGACATTGCGATATTTGGCGCGGCAGGATATTTCAATGTCAAAGTCTGCCTGAATACTGAAGTTCAGATGGACAGAGACATGCGCAACAAGGCTTTTGAACATTTGCAGAAACTGTCGCTGGATTACTACAGCCAGAACAGCGTGGGTTATATCCATTCAAGGGTCATGAGTGATACATCCAGGATTGGTGAGACGCTCACATGGAATCTGTGCGATACAGTGTTCTTCATATTGGAGATACTGGGATCTATCGCAGTTATGATGTACTATAATGTCCGCCTGACTTTACTCGTCCTGATCATAGTTCCTGTAATAGCGGTCATCTACGCGCTGTTCCAGGGCAAACTCGTAAAGCTCCACAGGCAGATACGTGAGATCAACTCCAATATCACAGGCAATTTCAATGAGGGCATAGTCGGAGCCCGCACGATCAAGTCGCTTGTGATCGAAGATAAGATCGGCAGGGACTTCACGGATGAAACCGGCAACATGTATAAAAAGTCCATGAAACAGGCCAGGATGAAAGGAGCGCTGAGCGCGCTTACAACGCTGGCAACTTCAGCTGCGCTTGCCATAGTTCTCTGGAAAGGCGGGGTAATTGCTGCCAGTGAAGTTGGAACATTCTCGCTGTTCATGACGTATGCAAGAGGACTGATGGACCCCGTGAGCATTCTTGTTGACTGCCTTTCGCTCTTTATCGCAGGTAAGGTCAATATTGAACGTTATACGAACTTGATAGAGAAAGAGCCGACTGTAACGGACAGCGTAGAAGTTACTGAAAAGTATGGTGACTGCTTCGAACCCAAAATGGAAAACTGGGAAGAACTGAAAGGCGATATCGAATTTGATAATGTCGATTTCAGATATCCCGATGGTGAGGAATATGTCCTCAAGGATTTTAATCTTAAGATACCATTTGGGACCAACATAGCCATAGTCGGTGAGACCGGAGCCGGAAAGTCAACTCTTGTCAACCTGATATGCCGCTTCTATGAACCGACGAACGGCAGGATCCTTGTGGACGGGAAGGACATAAGGGAAAGATCCCAGCTCTGGATGCACTCATCGCTCGGCTATGTCCTTCAGACTCCTCATCTGTTCTCCGGCACGATCCGTGAGAATCTCCTTTACGGAAGACCGGATGCAACTGAAGATGAAATGATGCAGGCAATAAGGCAGGTATCAGCAGAGAGCATCATAGAAAAACTCGAGAAAGGTCTCGACAGCGATGTGGGTGAAGGCGGAGACATGCTGTCCGCAGGTGAAAAGCAGCTCATCTGCCTGGCAAGGGCAATCCTGGCAGACCCTAAGATCATGATACTTGATGAAGCGACCGCGTCTGTGGATACTCTTACTGAGCAGAAGATCCAGAATGCGGTTGATACCGTGATAAAAGGACGTACATCATTTGTGATCGCACATAGGCTTTCAACCGTAAGGGGAGCCGATGTGATACTCGTTGTTGACGGAGGCAGGATAGTAGAGCAGGGAAGCCACAGTGAACTTATGGCAAAAGGCGGATACTATCACAATCTCTGGATGAGACAGTTTGAGGAAGACACGGTAAACAGTGTTTTTAATTCAGATACAATAAAAAAAGAGGAAGAAGAATAATGAACGAAAACAAACCGGCATCAAATCCGAAGGCACTATTGCCCATACTGCTGTTCCTGGTACTTTATCTGGGCAACGGCATACTGTTTGAATACATACATCCCACAGAGGGGCAGATGGGCTTCTATGTTGTATCTGTAGTCCTTGCATTTTCAATCTCGCTGATCGTTGCTTTTCTGCAGAACAGAAAAGTAAAGTTTGACGAAAAGATAAGGATATGCGCCAGAGGGATAGGCGATGAGAACATAGTCACGATGCTGTTTATTTTCATAATCGCAGGAGCTTTCAGCGGCATAGCCGGGGCAGCAGGGGGAGCTGCGAGCACGGCTAACATGCTGCTCAGCA
>SVDE01000183.1 GCA_015057955.1 Lachnospiraceae bacterium
ATTTTTCGCCATGGTATTCTTCGCGGCACTTACAAGCGGTATCTCCATACTGGAGGCTATTGTATCCAGCTTCATGGACAGGTTTAAGATATCCAGAAAGAAGTCCACTGTCATGGAGACTGTGATAGCCCTTATTGTTGGCGTGGTTGTCTGTCTGGGATACAACCTGCTGTACTTTGAACTTAAACTTCCGAACGGAAGCACCGGCCAGATCCTCGATGTCCTGGATTACTTAAGCAACTACATCCTCATGCCGGTAGTGGCACTGGCCAGCTGCCTGCTGATCGGATGGGTGGCTAAGCCTGATACGGTATTGAACGAGGTGACAAAGAACGGCGAGAAGTTCCACCGCAGAACGCTTTATAAGATAATGGTCAGATTTGTGGCACCGGCGCTGATAATCGTCATTCTGTTGATGTCGTTTGGAGTGATCTGACACTATGGGATTCAAACGGCTGTGCCAGGGCGGAAAAGTAGAATTAGGGGCGTGCCTCTAAACAAGGCTTTTTAATAAGATAATGTCTTTTTTTACTGAGATTAGAGGCGGTTTTGCCTCTAATCTCATACTTTTTATAATAAAACCGCCTCTGATCTCAGACCTTTATGATAGATTCTCAGTAAATCTATGAGTTTAGAGGTTCTGCTGTCTGAAATTTAAAATATCGGTATTATAGTCTGGTCAGCAGGAAGTCTTCTGTCACCTCAATGATCCGTTCCTTTTCGCCGGGGTTTATGTAGTTGTGGCCGGCGTCTTCAAACAGGTTGATAGTGATGTGGTTCTTTTCGGCGTATTCGAGTGTGTCCTTGGGATTTACGACGGTATCTTTGCCGCCCTGGATGATCATCATGTTCTCAGGATGGGGCGGAGCAGGAGTGAAGGCATCGTTCCGGCAGAGGCTGTCGTAGAAGTCCTTGCCGATAGAGAGCTTGCGTTCAAATCCCACCAAGACCTTTTCACCATTCAGTTTGCTGAACACTTCTTCTGTGATCAGGCCGCGGGAGACATCGCTCATCTTAAGCGCGGGTGACCTTAAGATAAGGTATCTGAAGATATCGGGGTGGGTGTTCCTGTAAAGGGTAGCAAGGTAGCCGCCGAAGCTGGTTGCAAAGCATGACAGGGGAAGATCCGTGCGCTTCTTTATCAGGTTCAGCATGATCTCAAGATCGGCAAGGCAGTTTTCCACGATCAGGTCATCATCCGGCGCATTGCTTTCACCGTGAGCCGGCCAGTCGAATGTGACCACGCCTATCCCTTTATCATCTAAAGCTTTCATGAGTGCTGCAATGACGGAGCTTTCTTTGCTGCCTGTAAATCCATGAAGGCAGAGCAATACCATCTTATGAGCGGGGTTCACATTCCAGATGTAGGGGATCTCTATCCCATTTTCTTTTATGTATTTATTTTTCATCCCTTATATACCATCTCCTTTATGTCAGCCAAGGTATCAACCCGCGCGTAGAGGAGTTTTTTCAGTTCATCGTCAGGTTCGGAAAGGTCCGGTACCATTATCACTTTGCAGCCGGCGCCGTAGGCACTGCGCACCCCGTTAGGGGAATCCTCGACGGCGAATGCCCTATCAGGCGATAGCCCCAGTTCCCTGCATGCATATGCATATGTGTCAGGGGAGGGCTTTCCAAACTCTACCATGTCCGCGCAGATGACGCGGTCAAAGTATCCCTCAAGGCCGGCTCTTTTTAGCTTATCGGTTGCGTGGGTGATGCCGTTTGAGGTCGCGATGGCGGCGGTGATATGTTCCTCCCTAAGCCAGGTCAGGATCTCCAGCGCGCCTGGCTTTAACTGTATCCCTCTCTTGGCCATTATCTTATCAGTCAGAACATGGCAGTATGCGTATACTTCCTCGAAGTCCAGATCATTTCCAAACCATTCCTTAAGTGTCTGGGCGACATAGGGGCGCCCGAGAGAGCGAAGGTCCAGCGTCATCCACGGCTCAGCCTTATATCCAAAATGCGCGAGCGCTTCCTTCCATGTGATCTGATAGTATTTCTCTGTATCTGTGACTGTTCCGTCCAGGTCAAATATTACTGCGTCAACTACTGCGTTAATTGGTCTGTCCTCCGTTTAAATGCTGCTGGTTAGATTATACAGTGAACGGAAGCCTGAGACAAGAAAAGAGCGTGTCCGGGGTTGTTCAACAGCATATGATGATGATAAAATAATTTATATTATCAACATATCCCTTGGAGGAGTATTTGAGTGATGAAAAAGTTAAATAGAGTTCTTTCTTTTCTGCTTGTATTTATCCTTTCGATCTCACTTGCATTTGTCTATACAGGGGCCGATGACGTGATCCCCGAGGAAACTTCTGTGCAGGAAGAGATTGTTTCTGAGGAGGTAACAGAGGAAACTGTTCCTGAAGAAGAGGAGTCTGTCACTGAAGAGACCCCGGAGGAGACTTCTGAGGAAACCACGGAAGAAGTTACTGAGGAAGAAAACACTACGGAGACTGAGACATCTGCTGAGATGAGCCTCATGGATGCGGATGAAATGCATATAGAGGATTTCTCGATCGTCAATCCTGTATACGAAGGCATCCTGAGTGTTGATGATCTGATACAGCCCTCAGAGGAGATGGCGCTGCTCGATGCATCGACAGAGTATGCTGACACACTTGAAGAAGCGGGAGATGTTCTAAGGTGCGGGTTCGTTGCGCATGAGGAAACCATCCAGATACCTATAGATCTTCAAAACGGATATTTTGTAGGCAGGGAATTTGGTGAATTTTTCTATGATATCCTTGCACAGGCATTGATCGAGACCGATGATCCGACATGCGGCGATTATATCAGGTATCAGGTCGGAGGATACAGCGGACGGT
Source organism: Lachnospiraceae bacterium (assembly GCA_015057955.1). Taxonomy (GTDB): domain Bacteria; phylum Bacillota; class Clostridia; order Lachnospirales; family Lachnospiraceae; genus RGIG5612. Next base: position 2,838 of record SVDE01000183.1, read on the forward strand.
ATAGCTATAACAACGTCATGGGCATAGTTTCCATGACAGCAACTTACTATACAGATCTGGAGCAGGAAGCTGCAGTTACATCCGCTGTCAATAATGTACTGGCATCACTTGATCTGAATGGGAAAGATGAAGATTATAAGATCGCGAAGATCTACGATTATATTACATCCCATGTTGTTTACGATTATGACAACCTTGAAGATGATTCATATCTTCTTAAATATACGGCGTATGCAGCTCTGATCGATGGGACAGCTGTCTGCCAGGGGTATGCTAATCTTTTCTACAGATTATGCAGAGAGGCCGGCCTTTCCGCGAGGATAGTCAGTGGTACGGGCAATGGCGGAGCTCATGGCTGGAATATAGTGCGCATAGGCAGTCTTTATTACAATATTGATTCTACCTGGGATGCCGGGGACAGCCCGTCTCAGTATTTATATTTCCTGAAGTGTGACGCAAACTTCACAGGACATGTACGAGGAACATTTACCGGCGGAATGGATTACTCGAGCGCAGAGTTTTACGCGGATTATCCAATGAGCAGCACCGATTATGCTTATCCGGAATCTGCCAAAACAGCAGTGACCGGCATAAATCTGACATCGACTCCGCTGTACATTACTCCGGACGAAACCTGTACGATCACTGCAGAGGTTCTGCCTTCAGATGCCTACGACAAAACGGTTGTCTGGAGTTTTCCCAGCAAAACAATAGGTTTTAGTACAAGTTATTCAAGTAACTATATTACGATAATACCTAAAAGTAATGAAGGATATGTTGTTGTAAAAGCAACTACAAATGATGGCAGCTACACCGCATCACTGACTGTAAATGTCAGTCCGCAGACTCATGAACATACAGAGCAGATCCTGCCCGCAGTGGCAGCAACCTGCACCGAGCCCGGTCTGACGGAGGGAAAGAAGTGCTCAGTCTGTGGTGAGATACTTGTGGCACAGGAGACTATCCCGGCACTTGGCCACGATCTGGTCCATCATGATGCGAAGGCAGCAACGTGTACAGAGATTGGCTGGGCAGAATATGACACCTGCTCACGCTGCGATTACACAACATATGAAGAGATAACTGCACTTGGCCATGATCTGACTCATCATGATGCAAAAGCAGCAACGTGTACAGAGATCGGCTGGGCGGCATACGATACCTGCTCACGCTGCGATTACACAACATATGAAGAGATAGCCTCGCTCGGCCATGATCTTATTCATCACGATGCAAAAGCAGCAACATGTACAGAGATCGGCTGGGCAGCATACGACACATGTTCACGCTGTGATTACACGACATATGAAGCGATACCTGCGCACGGTCATACCGAGCAGATCCTGCCTGCAGTGGCAGCAACCTGCACCGAGCCCGGCCTGACAGAAGGAAAGAAATGTTCAGTCTGCGGTGAAATTATTGTGGCGCAGGAGACAATACCTGCAACCGGCCATACCGAGCAGATCCTGCCCGCAGTAGCAGCAACCTGCACCGAGCCAGGCCTGGCAGAAGGCAAGAAGTGCTCAGTCTGCGGCGATATCCTTGTTGCACAGGAGACAATCCTTGCACTTGGTCATG